>JACRGV010000130.1 GCA_016212215.1 Nitrospirota bacterium | reverse complement strand
TCCAGAACGGTTCTTAGAGATAAAAATTCCCCTTCCCCCTCTCTCCGAACAAAAGTACATTGTGGCACGGATTGAGGAGCTGGCCGCAAAGATTGAAGAGGCGAAAGGGCTGAGACAAAAGGCGGTTGAGGAGGCGGAGGCACTTTATAAGTCTATTAGTACATATTGTTTGTCCAGTGCCCAAGAAAAATATGGTGCTGAAACACTTGGAAGCCTTATTTCTATGTCAAGTGGAGAGGGGCTTGTATCAAGTCAACTCAGTAATTCATTTAAATATCCTGTTTATGGCGGGGGTGGTTTTGTTGGTTACTATTCTCGTTTTCTTTTCGAAGAACCCAAAATAGCCATTGGAAGAGTTGGAGCGCGCTGCGGCTGCGTTTTTGTTACAGCGCCTAAATCGTGGATTACAGATAATGCCTTATACTTGACAAAGATTTCTGATCGTCTTGACCCAAGATATTTGGTTTATGCTCTCAGTAATTCCGATCTTCGACAGGTGGCCAATCAGGCAGCTCAGCCAGTGGTTTCTCAAAAGAAAATCAACCCGATCGAAATTTCAGTTCCTCCTCTCCCTGAACAACGCCGTATCTTTGCCTACCTCGACGACCTCCAATCAAAGGTGGATGCACTGAAACGCCTTCAGGTTGAAACAGCAGCAGAGCTTGCCGCCATGCTTCCATCTGTTCTGGACATGGCATTTAAGGGGGAGTTGTAATGCGGATAGAACGTAAAAGGGGACAGATATTTTTTAGGGTTATGCCTATAATATGGCTTAGGATAAAGGTAAGAAGTAGTTTACTGTAAACCTTGAGGCAGACATGATTGGGAAATATGTGGAGAGGTTTACTAACAGATGAATTTGCTCCAGACTACATTACCTGTTCAGGATGTTAATGACCTCTTTCTTAATATCACTGATTAGTGTGGGTTTTATAAAGTATTTTATATTGTTCTCTTTGAAAAAGGTTTCATACTGTTCGTATCCTCGCCCTGTTATGAACAGGAAGCGGTCGTGTAGACGCTGGTGTCCTTCAACTACCTTTTTATAAAAATCTATGCCATTCATGTCAGGCAAATCTGCCTCAGCCACAATGATACTATAGTTTTTTCCTATGACTTTCTTAAGCCCATCTTCCCCATTAACAGCCATATCTACAATACCTTCTTCTCCTAGAATCACATCAAATAACCCGGCCATCATAGAATCATTTTCAACTATTAGAATATTTTCATTCCATGTATCAGGTAAACGCTTTATTGCTTCATAATGACTTCTTGTGCTATGCCACTTTTTAAAGAACCGTTCTATATATTTTTTATGCTGTTGTATCTTTGCTGCTACCTGAACAGTATTGTTCGAAGAACCTTTTTTTGAGTTTAATACATAAAGGAATATATCATTATATTCAGAAAATTCCGTTGAAATTATACACTGTATCATGTTGTCTTTAGTCAGAGTTTCTGAGTCTATTTTCTCTTCAACCAGCCTGAAGTAATTATCCACTGTTTCCATTGTTTCATTATCTATCTGTACTGGAAGAATAAAGTTTTTCTGATCTTTAATAGCTGCAGTGGTTTCACTTAGTAATTCGTAATGCAGCCTTTCATCTCTGCTTAGGCACTTTAGGAAATTTGCGAATTCCCTGTCATTTACAAAAAAAGAGGCCGCCTTTTCGTAAACCCTGTATGCTGTTCTTTCAGTTTCAATAACCCATGTGATAGATTTCTCCATAGTAGAATGCCTCCCTAATTTAAAATGTGTAAACAGTGTTTTTTAACTGATGGGGTTTCAATAATAATTATCGGTAGCATTGGGATATAAAAATAATACCATACAGAAATGGAAGGTCTATGGATGCAATAATAGAGGAGCTTAAAAGATGTTCAGGAAGTCAGTTTGGCACTCAGGTTGTTGAAGCATTTATGAGGGTTAGAACTCATATCTCAGTGTAGCGAACAGGTTGTCATTTTTATCAAACTGTCCGAAGAAAGTCATGGTGTCCTTGCCGCCAAAGAAATTAAAGCCTGCCTCTGTCCATAATGAGTCTGTGATGTTGTACCTGATTTCAGGGATGATAAAACAATCTTTATCATCAGGGCTGTAGAATGAGAACAGGCTCAATCTGAGGGTATTGTATTTCAACATCTGGGTTAATCTAAGGGTTATAAGCTGGTGCAAGTTATCTGTTTTTGGCATTCCGGCGGGGAGGGAGGACTCGTAGTTGTTGTATTGGTGCATGTATTCGCCGTAGTATTGCACACCTGCTGTAAAGTCTGTCCAGAATTGTCTGGAATAGCCTAAGATATATTTTGTTGCTGAATTTGGGGTTGTGAAGTCATCTCCGTTCCTGTCGTCACGGGAGTCATAGTAGCCGCCTTCTATGCCGAGCACACCATTTGCAAAATTACCCTGTACGCTGAATCCATAGACAGATAGATGAGGATAGAAGAGCACGGCTTCTGTTAATGAAGCAGGTCTCATTCCCGGAGTTTTATAAAAACCCCTGTATACATATATGGTCGTATCAAATCCCTGTATCTGTCTGTAGAGCCGGAGGGCTGTTTCAGTATTTTCAAGCTCATTACGCGGTTTTTCGCTGTTGATTATTGTCATTGGACTATACATGAAAAATCGCTTAGGATCAGGCAATGTATAAGGTTCAAAAAACGGGATGATTACTAATTCAGTTGAGATGGTATCGGAGTATGAGGCAATCTTAATTGCGTCAGAGCCTGTCTTTAAATACTCCATCGGCTGGCCTGAGAAGAGGGCAGAATAGTTCTTGGGATAAATATCATTAATGAACAGCAGGTCACCGATTCCCCATGTGATTATCTGTCTGCCTATCCTTAAATCATAATTAGTAGAACGGTAATCAATATAACCTTCTCGTATATTTACTTCATCATTTCCGGAAATGGAGTCATGAACCAAGTCTGCTTTTAATGCGAAATCTGAGTCTCCTGAGCCGCCTGTTACCTCCGCCCGTATCTTATCTCCGCCTGACAAGAAGTCCCCGCCTTCACTTGGGTCAGGAGTTTCCTTGCCTGTGATTCGGGATGATATGTTGCTCTGAATAAAGCCGTGGAAGGTTATGTCCTGAGCATAAGAGGCACAGGAGATTGTTAAGATAATTGTAATTGTAAAAAGTAATGTTTTCATCTGTTCCTCTTTGTTCATCCGAAAATCAACCCCATCCCCACCCTGACCCTCCCCTTGAAGGGGAGGGAATCAACATAGCCCCCTCTCCCTCAGGGAGAGGGTTAGGGTGAGGGTGGGGTTTCCAGGATTCTGTGTACTACTATTCTATTCTTACTTCTCATTTCTAACTTCTTGTTTCTGACTTCTAACTTCTCTCTTTGCTCCGCCCGTTACTTTATCCACTTCTCCGGCGGCTTTCTTAGATAACGTTCTGAAAATACGTCATCACCTATGCCCACATTGTAAGCAATGCTTTCAAATACAACCTCTGTCCTGTGTCCGCTTTTAACATTTACCATTGTCCTCTTTGTAACAGCAGGGAGGCCGTTTACTGTTTCGATCTTGTCTGCTGTAAAGGTCTTGTATAGTGCGCCCTGTATGTCATAGTACTCATCTTTCAGCGGGATGTAAGTGGTCTTGTCTATCCATGACACCTTTCTGGTATACTCTGTAGTGCTTTTTGGAGTGCTCTCAATTACGTGGCATGGCTTACCCTGAATGGTATCTTCTTTCAGGTATTTATGAGTGTCTGCATCTATGTCCCTGCCGGACACATCCTCATAAGTAAAGTCTGAACCCACGAAGCTTGACCTGCTGTCCCTTGCGGCTATACGGTTGACGAGATTGATAGACGGAATGAAGAGCCACCTGTCATCATCTTTACCGGAATATTTATTAACAAGGAATGCCATGCCGCGTACATCACCTGGATTGTGAAAATACATAAAATATTTCTGGTCACCGCCTGACCCATTCTTTCTGAGCATGGTGAGTTCTCTTAGCCTCTGTGCGCCTGTCTTTGCTATCAGGCTCATCTTCACCCTCGCCTGCATGTCCTTGCCCGGATAAAAGAATACCTCCTGAGATTTTTTCACAATCTCCACTGCATCTTCAGCATGGAGAACTGCAGGGCTTATTAACCCCGTCATCAACAACAAAATTAATTGTATTAAATATCTTTTCATCTTTTATCTCCTTTTCTGAACCTTACGCGAAAATACTTCCGGCGGGGTTAGAAAACCCCGCCTATCCACATAAAATTAAGGATAGGCGGGACATTCTTGTCCCGTTCATTTTCTGCTCACTCATCACTGTTCACTCTTCACTAAGAATCCCCCCAGCAACCTGATCATTGCCGGCAGAAATAATATAGTTAATACTGAACTGATTATCATCATACTGCCTATAAAAAGCCCCACTGTGATATACGGGGTTAATGGGGCAAATATCATTATGGAAAAGGCTGAGGCGAACAGGATTGCATTTCTGAGGATGCCCTTTCCAGGTCTTGATGCAGTCCATACCACCGCCCTTTCTATATCGCGGTCTTCCTTATACCTCTGCTGAAATCTCCTGATGAAATGGATTGCAAAATCTACTGCCATACCGAGCGAGAGGGCCGACAATACAGAGATTGGCATGTCAAAATCCTTCCCGATATATCCTACAAACCCATATATTGTAAGGATAGTAAATAACAGCGGGAGATAACTTATTATGCCCCATTTTATGGACCTGAAGTTGATCACAAGGATTATGAATACTACGACTAATGCTATGAGGAACCCTTTTATCATGTCATACAAAACCTCATCATTCCAAACCATGTTGAAGTATGAGATACCGGCAGGTTTGAATCGGAGTTTTAGATCAGGATGAGATGCAGTAAACCCGCTGATCTTTTTTAAGACATCCCGCATTGCAACAGCATCCCATGTTTTAAGCTGTAAGAATATGTTTGCCTTGTCATAATCAGCAGTAACCATATTATTCAGGTCACGAGGCTTTGCCGACATCCCGAACAGGAACAAATACTGGGCAATCTCATCTGATGATTCAGTAACCCTGTCATATTCAGGACTGTTTCCATGAAGCACCTTGTTGATGCGTTTGACTATATCAACAATAGATGTTGTTTTACCCACTATTGCCAGGTCTCCCAGTTCTTTCTGTAATTCTTCTATTGCCTTGAGATTTTCAGTATTTTTCATTGCATCAGGGGCATCTGATTCAACAATTATGTATGCAGACGCGGTTCCTGCAAGGTGTCCGTTCATAACCGTATCCGCCTGTCGTACATCACTGTTCTTCTTAAACCATGAGACCATGTTGTTATTAACATTGACCTTGCTGACACCGATGCCTGCAATTATTACCATGATGATAATTATGGCAATAACAATCCTGTAGTTATGATAACCTGTCTCTCCCAGCTTCCTTAGGAGTGAAGAACCTTTGCCGGTCTCCGAATCCTCCTTCTCTGCGGCTGACAGCAAGCGACTATCTCTTGTAAGCATTATTACAGCGGGTATGAAACTGAAGCTCATCAACCTTATTACAATAGTTCCAATTGCAATGAATAATCCAAATACTCTTACAGGTATTATTTGCATCAGTACCAATACTCCGAATCCTGCGGCGGTTGCCAATGCTGTATATTTTACCGCAGGGCCGACCACAGTAATCGTATCCAGTATTGCCTGCTTCTTATTTCCCGTCTCTTTTAATCTGAAATAGAATTCATTGAATATATGGACGCTGTCAGTTGCTATAGCCATCAGGAAGACAGGGATCATTGAACTCATTATGTGAACAGGAAAACCTGAACCTATTAATGCACCCATGCTCCATATTATGCTCATAAAGGCTACTGCCATCATAGCGATGACGAGTGTGATATTGCGGAACATTAAATAGAGAGCAATAAACATTATCATTCCGGCTATCGGTGAAAATATTCCCATCTGAATAAACATATTTGCTCCGAATGTATCCCTTGCAACAGGGTCACCGGCAACATAATATTTTTCATCTCCTCTTTCTGCCTTAACAAGGGACCTTATGCTGTCGGCTATCTTCTTTCCATTTGCACCTTCTTCAAGTGGAACATATATAGCGGTCGTTGTCTTATCTTCAGAGACCAGCCGGCCAATAAGCATCGGGTTATCATATATCTCCTCTTCCAATGCCTTTATCCCTTCATCTGCAGGGACAATATCCATTATGGGCCTGATAAGGAGCTGTCCACCCTGTGAAAGCACATTATCCACAGTAGTCAGACTCATTACATCCTGAACAACTACACCATGTATTCTTTTAATCTCATCAGTAAGTCTTGAGATACTGTCGAGAGAATGCCGGTTGAACAGTCCTTTATCATTGACGATACCAAGGACGATCATGTCCTTATGAAGCTCAAACAGGGATTCAGTCCGGTCATTATAAACCCTGACCGGAGAATCGGCAGGGAGCATATTCTTCGGGTCTGTATCAGTGACTATTTTAGGAAACTGCGTAAGGAACAGCAGTGTAAGTATTATTATAACTGCGATTACGGTCTTGGGTTTTTCTACTGAAATGTTTGTAAGTCTTGACGCCATAATTTATATCCAAATATAGTATATTCGAAATATCGAAACAATGATATAGGTAAAATACTTCAGTTTTATTCACTTGTCAATAGGGGGCTCGGGATGCGGGATGGGATTGATTTTCGGATGAACCGTCATGAAACTGGGTTTCACAAAGGGGCATGAAAATCAGCGGGACAAGAAAGTCCCGCCTATCCTCGAAAAAATGGATAGGCGGGGTTTTCTTACCCCGCCGGAGGGGATTTTCGGATGAACCGTCATGAGCGGGGCGCTCACAAAGGGAAATGAAAATAGTAAACAGTAAGCAGTGAGCAGTAAACAGGAAAGGCAGTCTTTATCTGCTAACTGCTTACCGCTTACTGCTTACTTGGGGTCATTTT
>JACRGV010000129.1 GCA_016212215.1 Nitrospirota bacterium | reverse complement strand
CGGCCATCTTTGTGTGCTCCTCAATCGCAACCCCTCAGCGTAGATTCAACTACGCCTTCGGGTTTGCTCAATCGGTCGCACTCAAACCTGACCGAAATCTGAGCGCCTAAATGCACAAGTTATTTCATGACAGACCCTTAAATGTCAAAAAACAGCTTAATCCTTAGCATAAATTACTTTTTAAATCAACAGATTTCTTTGAGTCGGCATATTTCAGTAATTCTGCTTATCTCTTATCTAGTGACCTCGTAACCGATTGTCTTTTGGGTCCATGATGATGGGTCTTGTATGATAAGTTCTGACAGTTCTTTCATCAGGTCGGATAAGGTGGGGCTTTGCAGGGATTTACTTTCAAGGAGGTGCTCTTCATGTTTGGCTGCGATAACAAGAACTACCTCTACTGCCTTCTGTTTATTAGCCGGAACAGCCGCCTTTAACTTAACTCCTTTTGATTTTAATGAGTCATCAGGAAAGATAAACTCTTTCCTTGCAGCGGATAGTCTGGCCGGGGCATATTCATTTGGATATAGTTTAATAACGTTTCTGTCATCATCCACGCTGAATATGCTTATGTAAGAATCCTCAGCAGGGGTCACTTTTATCCGTACTTCATCATTATGTTGGAAGACAAGATTCTTAGCAGGTGTGTTTTTATCATCCCGCTGTGTATAGCTACCTCAAGACGGTTCCGGCTTCTAAGCTCAGTGTGAAGTGGTAAGATATGTGCCTCTATCCTTGCCTTGCAGAACAGTACACCATCACGTTCTCCGCACCTTGTACCATCAAGTTCCTTCTCGCTTACAATCAAGCCCCTTGTACTGGAATTGATTATTTCACTGATCATTTCACCATTAAACATTGTTGAATCAGCATGAATAATAATACCGGTCTTTTCGAGTGCATTAACCCTTGCCTTGTCTTTGGCAGCCCTTTTGGCATTATCCAGCGTGGTATCATCACCAAGCCGGTGTTCCCCTTCACCGATGACGATATGTTCTTCATTAGCTGCGTGGATAATCGCTGGTAAGAATAACAGTGATAATAACAACAGGATATTTTTCATTATCTTCATTTGAAAATCTCCATAGCTCACCCTCCCCCTAACCCCCCTCCCGTCAAGGGAGGGGGAATAAAACCATGTACCCTCTCCCCCCGGCGGGAGAGCTGCAATTAAATTCCTACCAAATCCCTCCCCCCTCTTTTGCGGGGGGAGGCAGGAGGGGGGACCCGGCTGAGGGGGCCTCATTTTCATCATCCTTTGTGAGCCCCCCGATTACTACTTCGGGGGCAAGCTCTGACTCTACCCTTGAAGGAGAGGGAAATTTACTTTGTGCATCTTTGTTAATGTTTTAGTTTTATATCACTTCAAAGGTAACTTTTCAATATATATTTAACTACCGACAACCAACCCCGCCTATCGAAATATGCGTGACATTCTTGTCCCGAATACGCAAGGGAGAAATGTTTTACAGAGAATTACCTGCTTTGCATTTCCAAAATTGACAATAATAGACATGCCTGTTATTTTTACATAGTAATCAATCAATCCTTTAATCATCTCTGAATTCCTCATCACGACAAAATAACATGGAGGTTTAAATGAATGAACGTCCCCTTTCCCTTTCAACGGGAGAACTGCAAAAGATGGATGCATACTGGCGTGCTGCAAATTATCTCTCAGTCGGGCAGATTTATCTGCTGGATAATCCGCTTCTGAAAGAACCTTTGAAGATTGAACATGTCAAACCAAGACTGCTTGGACACTGGGGTACAACACCGGGCCTCAACTTTATCTATCTCCATTTTAACCGTGTAATAAAAGCAAATGACCTCAATTGCCTCTATATTGCAGGCCCCGGTCACGGCGGTCCCGGGCTGATAGCTAATACTTATCTTGAAGGGACGTACAGTGAATTTTATCCTCACATACCGCAGAACACCGAAGGGATAAAGAAGCTTTTCAAACAATTTTCTTTTCCCGGCGGGGTACCGAGCCATGTTGCTCCGGAAACACCCGGTTCAATCCACGAGGGTGGAGAACTTGGGTATGCTGTTTCACACGCCTTTGGTGCGGCATTTGATAATCCTGACCTTATTGTATGCTGTGTTGTCGGTGACGGCGAGGCAGAGACAGGGCCGCTCGCTACAGCATGGCACTCAAACAAGTTTCTTAACCCTGTTCATGATGGGGCTGTGCTTCCTATTCTTCATCTGAATGGATATAAGATTGCAAACCCTACTGTACTTGCCCGCATCAGCCATGAAGAGCTTGAAAACCTGTTTGTCGGCTACGGTTATAAACCGTATTTTGTTGAGGGGTCGGAACCAGCGGAGATGCATCAGAAGATGGCGGCAACACTCGATACTATTATTGCGGAGATAAAGAATATACAACATGAGGCCAGAACCAATGGTAATATCTCACGTCCCCGCTGGCCTATGATAATCCTGCGTTCACCAAAAGGCTGGACAGGGCCTAAGGAGGTTGACGGCAAGAAGGCTGAAGGATACTGGCGTTCACATCAGGTGCCCTTTTCCGATATGGCATCAAAACCGGCACACCTGACCTTGCTTGAAAACTGGATGAAGAGTTATAAGCCGGAGGAGCTATTTGATGATAATGGAACATTGAAACCGGAATTCGCAGAGCTTGCACCCAAAGGAGAACGCCGCATGGGGGCAATACCTCATGCCAATGGAGGTGCCCTGCTGAAAGACCTTAGAATGCCGGACTTCAGGGAGTATGCACTTGATGTCCCAAAACCGGGACAGGTAGAAGGCGAGGCAACAAGGGTTATGGGTAAGTTCCTCCGGGATATAATGAAACTCAACATGGACAATCATAACTTCCGTGTGATGGGGCCTGATGAGACGGCATCCAACAGGCTTGATGCACTTTTTGATGTTACAAACAGGGTGTGGATGGCTGATACACTTCCTGAGGATGACCATCTTTCACAGGACGGCAGGGTCATGGAGATACTGAGTGAGCATACCTGTCAGGGGTGGTTGGAAGGTTATTTGCTTACCGGCAGGCATGGTCTTTTTTCCTGTTATGAGGCGTTTATTCACATTATAGACTCTATGTTTAATCAGCACGCCAAGTGGCTGAAGGTCACCAGCAAAGAAATCCCCTGGCGCCGTCCAATCGCATCACTGACTTATCTTTTAACATCACATGTATGGCGGCAGGACCATAACGGATTCTCACATCAGGATCCCGGATTCATAGACCATGTTGTAAATAAAAAGGCTGACATCATCCGCGTATACCTCCCTCCTGATGCCAACACACTTTTATATGTTACAGACAAATGCCTCCGCAGCAGGAATTATATCAACGTCATCGTTGCAGGCAAACAGCCTCAGACCCAATGGCTTAATATGGACTCAGCCATTAAACATTGCACAGCAGGAATAGGGATATGGGAGTGGGCAAGCAATGACCGTGACGGAGAACCGGATGTGGTAATGGGATGTGCCGGTGACATCCCGACACTTGAGACATTGGCAGCAGTTGACCTGATGCGAAAGTTCGTCCCTGACCTTAAAATACGCGTGATTAACGTTGTTGACCTGATGACATTACAGCCCAGAGAAGAACATCCGCACGGACTGTCAGACAAAGAATTCGACACACTATTCACTACAGATAAACCTGTTATCTTTGCATATCACGGCTACCCCTGGCTGATACACCGCTTGTCATACCGCCGTGCAAATCACAAAAACCTGCATGTGCGCGGCTATAAGGAGGAAGGCACTACCTCAACACCCTTTGACATGGTTGTAAGAAACGACCTTGACCGATTCCATCTCGTCTCGGATGTAATTGACCGTGTCCCAAAGTTAGGATACAAGGCTGCATATCTCAAGCAGTTAATCAGGGACAAACTGGTGGAACATAAGGATTACATAACAAGGTACGGACAGGACATGCCGGAGATCAGGGACTGGAAGTGGCCGTATTAAGGAATCAGGGATTCTGCTAACCGGACTTTTAGTGTTTGATAGGAGGTGGTTCAGTCCCCTGTAGATGTTGCACTTACTGATGAAGGCATGTTACAGCCTGACATCCCCTATTATCTAAGGCTTCTTGTTGCCGCTGAAAGAGGCCTTTGATCGGTAAACTTAACATTCTCCACAAACCACATTACTCTTATCAGAAACATTTAATACAACACCTGAACTCCGGCCAGCTTTCCGGCAGAACTATGATTTATGCCATTCTTTAACGAGGCTTCTATAATTAAGGGTCTGTCATGAAATAACTTGTGCATTTAGGCGCTCAGATTTCGGTCAGGTTTGAGTGCGACCGATTGAGCAAACCCGAAGGCGTAGTTGAATCTACGCTGAGGGGTTGCGATTGAGGAGCACGCAAAGATGGCCGGAAGATGAGATGCATAAATGTATAGGTTATTTTATGACAGACCCTAAGTGTGGTGTCTCCGGAATTCACGCAGTAAAAAGTGATATTTCAATACCTCATTTTGCATTTTGTATTTTGCCATTGTTAGAGGCGGTAAATCAGGCTGACATTGAGGAATGCATGCCGTTATGTTATTCTAAATTATCAAAATAGGGCGGCAAATAGGATTGGATTCATAACAAGTCGCCATTCCCGTGAAGCTTGTCCACGCGGGTCGTAAGCGGGGAACGGGAACCCATGATTTTTTAGTAGGAGAAAAATGCAAAGGTATGTTTGTATAGTCTGTGGGTATATCTATGACCCGGAGATTGGTGACCCTGATGTCGGGATAGAGCCGGGAACGCCATTTGAGGAACTGCCGGATGACTGGGTCTGCCCGGAGTGCGGAGCCGCTAAAGACCTGTTTGAGAAGGAGGCTTAAGATGGCAGTCAGAGAACTAAAGCCCGGTGTATACTCGGTAGGTGCTATAGACTGGCACAGGAGGCTGTTTGACGAACTTATACCTTTGCCGCATGGTACAAGCTACAACTCATATCTTATAAAGGGTAGTGAAAAAACTGTTCTTGTGGACACCGTTGACCCTTCCCGTGAACACGAACTACTGTCAAATCTTCAGAAGGCAGGGGTAAACAGGATAGACTATATTGTTGCCAATCATGCCGAACAGGACCATTCCGGTACCATTCCGGGGATACTCAGGGTTTATCCGGATGTTATGGTCTTAACAAACCAGAAATGCAGCGGCATGCTTGTAGACCATCTTGGTATTAATGAGGAAAAGGTTTTAACTATAACAGACAGATCAACCATTTCCCTGGGAGACAGGACATTAGAGTTTATATTTGCCCCCTGGGTGCACTGGCCTGAAACAATGTTTACATACAGCAGGGAGGATAAGATACTATTTTCCTGTGATTTCCTCGGTTCCCACTTTGCATCAAGCAGCCTCTTTGCGAATAATGAGGCAAAGGTATACGAAGGGGCAAAGAGGTATTATGCAGAGATCATGATGCCCTTCAGGAAAAGTATTAACAGGCATCTGGAAATAATAAAGGGGTTGGATGTTGAGATGATAGCACCAAGCCATGGTCCTGTTTATGAAGAAACTGAAACCATTCTAAGCATGTGCAGGGAGTGGGTTTCGGATAGTGTAAACAACAAAGTAGTTATAATATATGTTTCAATGCATGGCAGCACGGAAAAAATGGTCAGCCGCCTCATTGAGACATTAATCGAAAGAGGAATAAGTGTAAGACCTTTTAATCTAACGGGTGCAGACATGGGAGAACTGGCCATCTCCCTTATAGACCCTGCTACCATTGTCATAGCATCTCCTACCGTTCTTGCAGGCGCTCATCCGGAGGTTGCATATGCAGTCTCTCTTGTAAATGCCCTCAGACCAAAATTAAAATTCGGCGCCATAATAGGGTCTTATGGCTGGGCCGGAAAGATGGTAGAACAGATAACTGCTATGATGAGTTCACTGAAACTTGATATGTTTGAACCTGTATTGGCAAAAGGACATCCGGGAGAAACAGATTTGCAGGCGATAGACCACCTTGCTGATGAGATATTGCAAAAACACAGAGATGCAGGATTAATAAAGTAAAGACTCCATACATTACAATAGACGGAAGCTACGGTGAGGGCGGCGGGCAGATATTAAGGACTGCCCTTGCCATGTCAATTATCCATTCCAGACCTGTTGAGATTGTTAATATAAGGAAGGGACGTAAGAAGAGCGGCCTGCTGCCTCAGCACCTGACCTGTGTCAATGCATGCAGGGATATATCAGAGGCATACATAGAGGGAAATGTATTAGGGTCTGATTTTCTGCGATTTCGTCCCGGAGATGTAAAGGGGGGAAGTTTTAGTTTCGATGTTGCTGAGAAGACGGGCAGCGCCGGGTCAACTTCTCTTGTTTTACAAACATTGATGCCTGCATTAATCTTTGCAGGGCATCCTTCAACGATTAAATTGATGGGGGGCACACATGTGTCATGGAGTCCGCCGTTTCACTATCTGCAAAATATATTTGTGCCGGTGATAGAAAAGATGGGTTGTTCTCTTAACCTCATCATTGACCAATGGGGTTGGTATCCCATCGGCGGCGGTATTGTTCATGCTGAGATACATACGTCGGAACGATTGACCGGTATTCGTATGGATGAGAGGGGAGAACTTCTTAGCATAAAAGGTCTATCAGCCGCATCAAATCTTCCTGCATCAATAGCTGAAAGGCAGAGGTCGGAAGGATTAAAAATTCTGAGACCATACTGTGCAGACACTGAAATAGAGATTATTTCTGCACCATCGAGAGGGAAAGGTACATTCTTTTTCATCATGGCCAGATATGAAAATGTTATAACCGGGTTCTCCTCGCTTGGTGCTATCGGCAAGACTTCTGAGGAGGTCGCAAGGGAGGCTTGCAGGGAATTTATTGATTACCACAATTCACAAGGGGCAGTGGACCCTCATCTTGCTGACCAACTCATACCTTACATCTCAATATCAGACGAGCCATCCTCGTTTACAACTTCTAAGATAACAAACCACCTACTGACGAATATCTGGACAGTAAGGCACTTTATTGATATGGACATTAGCGTAACCGGTGTAGAAGGGGAGTATGGAAAAGTGTTTAAGGCCGGTAAAACATCATAGCTGCTATTTGCTATCCAATTTTGGATTTACACCTTTTTTCCCCCTTATTTTACCCCTTGACAACAGGCTGTCTTCTTCATAAAATAAGCACATATTATGTGCATATATAATATTTGGAGATAGCAAGATGCGAAAAAACATTACCTTATCAGTAGATGAAAAATTATTAAAGAAGGCCAGATTTGCGGCATCTCAAAAGCATACTACTCTCACATCCATTATCCGCGAATACCTTGAAAACTATATCAGACAAAATGAGGTATATGAAGATGCCATGTTGAGGATGTTGAAACGTTTCTCCATGAAACCACTATCTGTCGGTAGGAAAAAGTGGAAGCGAGAGGATCTACATGAGCGATAAATACTTTTTTGACACAAACATATTGGTGTATGCCTTTGATAAATCTGACTTAGAAAAGCATAACCATTCAGCTAAATTAATACATGCCGCTTATGAGAATAGAAATGGTTATGTAAGTACGCAGGTACTTCAGGAGTTTTTTGTTGTTACAACAAAGAAGATTGAAATACCCCTCAGCGTAAATGAAGCCAGAGACATTATCAAAGATTTCTCTGTATGGTCTGTTATTGATACAAACCTGCCGGTTATTATGCAGGCCATTGAGGTTATGAAAGATTACACCTTATCATTCTGGGATTGTCTTATTATATGTGCTGCAAAAGTAGCGGGTTGTAGCATCATATATACAGAAGACTTATCTCATCAGCAGATTATAGAAAATATCACAATAATCAATCCATACTATAAATAAATTTGTAAGAGAACTAAGGAGACGGGAAATCAGGGTCGCAAAGGTAATTCTTTACGGCAGGGGAAGTCCACTTTACCACGACTGCATCTCTCTCTTTAAGTCTTCTATGGATATAGTCTCACCACGTTCAGCAGCTTCCCTGCCCCATGGCTGTCATCCTGAGCTTGTCGAAGGATGATTCCATTTTCATTCCCCTTTGTCGAGTAGAGCAATGGCGCGAATAGTTTAGGTTAAGCATATCTGTTTCTGTCTCTTTCGATTAACAGTGCCTCACTATCTTAACCATGCTCCGTTTCCATCGCCCCCTCTAAAATTCCGTATGG
>JACRGV010000128.1 GCA_016212215.1 Nitrospirota bacterium | reverse complement strand
ATATAGCAAAAGGTTCGGCTGCGGAACTGAGAACACAAGTATATATTTCACAAGAGGTCAAGGTATTTTCTAATAGTGATGCGAAAGAACTCATTCAAGAATTGAAGTCAATTTCAAAAATGCTCCAAGCGTTACATAACTTGTTGAAAAACCGTGAACCGTAAACTGATAACTGTGAACGGTTACGTATAATTTACCTCAGGCTTAATGCAATCCCTTTGACATCAAAGTTTCATACTGCTACTATAACCCCGAAAAAACAAAGTAAGGACTGGGCGAGGAGGCGTAAGAAAATGGGCAGAACTGAATTTTACAGCACAGTGCATTCTGTGCATCCAGGAATATAACATGGCGAAGATTGGCAGAAACGAACCATGCCCTTGTGGCAGTGGTAAGAAATATAAGAAATGCTGTCTCGAAAAAGAAAAGGCAAAACAGTCCCTGTCGTCGTTTCAAAAAAGAAAAAGCTTTATCCGCTTGTTACGAGAAGAGGTTCAGGGGCTTTCTACTGAAGAGATTATAGAGAGACTGAAAAAAAATGGCATTGATTTTCATAAAGAACAGTTCCTTGAAGATGTAAAAAGGTTTTATTCCATATTCGCTCTTTCGCAACAATGGGCGGACACCTCCTCGATTAATAAGGATGACATTGAAGAGGATTTCTTATGGTGTGCGGCGAGGGTATTGAGGGAAAGACTAATGCCTGACATCATAGATTCAGAGAAGATAGACGATTTGATGCAGGAAGGATATGAACTCATTTATGATCAGGAGAAATGTGTCGAAGGTTGTAATCTTTGGCTGTTAGCATGGGAATATCTCAAGAAGCTATACATTACATCTGACACAGAATCGGTTGAGGATGTAGATAAAATTTTCATCGGTTCGGAAAAGCTTTATAACTGGTGTCAGGATATGGAAGTGGAGTTGGGAAATGCAGGGTTGAAAGACCCTTCATTTTACGAAAAAAAGATCAAGTATTGTCAGGAGTTCTGTAAACTGCTTCCCCGGACGGATGCAGATATAATCAACAATATGATGTGTGCTGAAGCAGAGGTATATTTTGCACTGAAAGATATGGAACAGGGCGAAAGGATTTTTAAAAAGGCTATAGAGGCATTTCCTACATTCGGTTGGAACTATATCAGATGGGCAGATCAATACTGGTTATTCCGTGGGAGTGATGAGATTCCCTTTGATTATGATAAGGCAGAGCAGATATATAAAATGGGCATGGAAAAAGATGCTCGGAGTAAAAAGGAAATCCTTGAGAGACTCAAGGAATTGGAAAAGAGAAGATCGTATGGAAAGTAGCCGGTTTTCCCTTATTTGGGTAAACCCTTGCATCCATTATAAAATCATTAAGTACACAAGGGAAATATTATGACAAAAGAAAATGTGATTAGGATATTAAGGTCTGTTACTGAAGAATAGCTTCTCAAATATAAGGCACGAATAAGGGGTATCTTTGGGTCTGTTGCCAGAGGTGTAGGGGATAATGAAAATATCCCCAAAAGTAATAATTTATGTCCTCGTTAGTTCTTTTATTCCCCCTTTCATATTTAATGTATTTTATTCTTGAAATATTATGCTTCTTTCTTAATAATGAGTGGGGAAATAATTTCCCTCCCCCGTCAAGGGGGAGGGAATATTATTTAACTCCAAAAATATATTAATTCTGGCTCTTGGTCGAAATCAGGGAATCTTGTATTTGTTCAATAATAGCTGTATATTTGCCATTCCATTATCATGACAGATTTCTTATAACTGTAAAATACCATCTCATCATTATCTCAAGACGCCTTCTGGTTGCTTTCTAATGATTTTTACCCACTCACTTTGGAGAAGACCCAAAAGTATTTCTGCTAAAGGTTTGTCATGAAATAAGTTGTGCATTTAGGCGCTCAGATTTCGGTCAGGTTTGAGTGCGACCGATTGAGCAAACCAGAAGGCGTAGTTGAATCTACGCTGAGGGGTTGCGATTGAGGAGCACACAAAGATGGCCGGAAGATGAGATGCATAAATGTATAGGTTATTTCATGACAGACCCTAAGTAAGCTCTTTCAGCGCATTGATGTCCTGTACCGTGTACTTCTTTCCCTTACACGGAATCCAATCTTCTTTTCCTTGGATGGCGGAGGGGTCATCAACCGGAGGATCGCATCAAAAATTAATTTAATTTCCCCGTCATGGTTCTCTACCTTTCGTTCAAGCTGTGACAGCTTGTTGGCAAGTTCTTTATTCATTGATAGTATTTCTCTAAGTTTGACAAAGGTCCGTATAATGGCGATGTTGACCTGCACGGCCTGCTTGCTTCGAAGAACACTTGAGAGCATGGCTACACCTTGTTCTGTAAAGGCATAAGGGGTAGCACGGCGAATACCACCCCAACTTGAAGTCACAATTTGTGACTTCAAGTTGGCAAACTCTTGATTTGTAAGCTGAAACATAAAATCTTCCGGAAACCGTTCTTTGTTTCGTTTAATTGCCTGTATCAATACTTTTGGCTCAACGCCATATAGTTCTGCAATATCGACACTCAGCATAACTTTTTCACCGCGAATAAAATAGATTTTTCTTTCAATTATTTCCACAGGGATAACTGTTTTCATTAATTACCCCCTTTCACCTCTTTCAAAAATAATATGGCTGCTTCTGTCCTGCTCTTTACACCTAGTTTTTTATAGATTGTCTGGAGGTGGGATTTAATGGTCTCAAGGGACAGGCACATTTTATCGGCCATTTCTTTATTGCTCTTTCCTTCTGATAAAAGGTCCAGTGTCTCACGTTCCCTTTCTGTTAATTGAGCGATTTTTGATGATGGCACTTTTTCATGAGGTATTGCAATTTCTATCGCTGACATTACCTTTGGAATGCTGTTCGCCAGAAATGGGGATATGACATCCTCACCTTTATAAGTCCCCTTGATTATTCTTATGAACTCTTTGTGATCTGCATCTTTAAGGATATAGCCGACAGCACCATTACGAATTGCAGAGATAATCCGTTCATCATCGTCATGAACTGACAACATAAGTATTTTTATAGAAGGTTCTCTATCTAATATAAGTCGTGTTGCGTTGATGCCGTCAAGCTTCGGCATATCAACATCCATAAGGATTATGTCAGGGTGAATCTCGTCAATAAGGGAAAAAGCATCACGTCCGTTTGCCGCCTCTCCAACGACCTTTATCTCATCTTCCTGTTCAAGGAGATATCTCAGACTCTGCCGGAAGAGCCTCTGGTCATCGGCTATTAGTATCTTGATACTCATGCTACTTCCTCCCTCGTTGTTTCGACATTTATGGGTATACTTAAGTAAAATACTGCCCCGCCATTTTCTCTGTTACCGGCCCATATCCTCCCGCCGTGAGCATCTACCACAACCTTGCAGAAGTAAAGGCCAAGTCCTGTGCCGCCCTTTATGCCGTTCATCTCTTTTTTATAAAAAATATCAAATACCTTAGTCAACTCAGCAGGAGCAATACCCGGTCCATCATCCTCAATTTTGAATAATAGATTAGAACTTTCTTCTTCAGTAGTAAAGGACATTTTTATTTTCCCTTCAGGAGGTGAATATCTTATGGCATTACTGAGCAGGTTTATGAACACACGCTGTATCCTTCTCTTGTCTCCGTTCAGGTGTATATCATGGTCATTTTCTATAATGACATTAAGCTTCCTCTCTTCTGCCTCAATCCTAAGCAGCCTTACAACCTCTTCAAGTGCATGGCCGATTGAAAATGAAGAGTAGATAAGCGGCAGGTTCTTGTAGCTGACCTGATGTATATCCAGCACGTCATTGACAAGTCCGAGGAGGAGGTCACAGTTTGCGATTAGGTCAATATAGACCCCCCCTCGCCCCCCCTTAAACAAAGGGGAGGAATTCTCATCATCCTTATTGATAGCTGCAGAGTTGTTCAGCATCTCAAGTGTCTTCTTTATGGCGACTATGGGATTTCTCAGGTCGTGTGCAAATGTGGAAGAGAACTGGCTTAATGCCGCAAGCCTTTCAGAATATAAGAGCTGTTGTTCAAGCCGCTTTCTTATAGTAATATCCTTAAATATCTCCACGATTGAAATACTTCCATCAAGATTTTTTATGCAGGAGTGGGTTATAAGATATGTAAGCCCTTTATTAGTAGTTGCCTCTATAGTATGCGGTTTATGTTCATCCCTGTTTTTCTGAGAACAGCCTTTACACGGCATACCGCCGACCCCGAAAACCTCACGGCAGTTTTTTCCTATAGAACCCTTGCCATAAAGATATATGAATGTTGCATTCATATATTGAATTTTGTAGCTTTCATCAAGTAGAACAAGCCCGTCTCCAAGGCTGTCCATGACAGTATTAAGTTTGTCCCTCTCCAACTTTATCTCATGGAGCTTATCTTCGAGGTCCTTAGCCATCCGGTTAAAGCCCTCTGCAAGTTTTTCCAGTTCATCGCCGGTCTTTATCTTAATGTTGTGGTCAAGGTGTCCGCTGCCTACCATGCGTTCAACCCCGGAGCTTAATTCCTTAATGGGTTCTGAAATCCATCTGGCTGCAAAATAACTCAGCAGGATCAGGATTCCAATGGCAGAAGGGCCTAAGATAAAAACCTTCCATAAAGATATAGTGGAATAAATATGAGAGTATTCTACCTCGGGAACTTCACCGACATAGGTATGCTGGTATAAGACATCACCGATAGATTTTCCGACTGTCCTTGTTTCTTCCAGATAAACAATCAAAAGTACTATAACAGCAGATACCATGCCTACAATAAGCATAGTGATTATGAGTTTTTGCTGTATACCGCCTATCTTTTTTAACATCCGGATACCTCATGCAACAATTGCCGGCCACTTTAATTCACTTTTTCTATTCTGCTTACAAACAGGACTGATGGGAAATTTCGTTGAAGTTCCTTGCTGTAAAAATTAGACATGTAAACGCCTTTGCTATAACGTATCCGTGTGTTCGGTTTGAGTTCGACCTTTGTGCCTGCTATCCACGAAATATCATCTCCATTTTTTACCTGTATATAGCTGTAGGCTGAGGCATGAATAATCTGCTGAACGACCCCTTCATTGGGGAGGCTTGGCCCGGTGTTTTTATGTCCTGCAATCGCTGCTTCGTAAGCATTTGCCTCAGCCTTAGTCCCCCAGAAGCCTATATCACCCTTATCATCAAAGGTCGCATAATACACATTCGGAAGATAACCGTCGCGGTTGGACCCTCCCAAAATATAAATCCACTTCTTATATACTGCCGCAGCAAAGGTTGCCCTTGCCTGAGGCAATGCTGTTGTTGCCTGCCACTGAGTAATTCCTTCCTTTGAATTAATGCTGCCCTTTTCAACACTATCCAGATATTCTGTTCCGGATATGCCGCCTAATGCATAAAGATGACCATCATAGACTGCTGACGCCAATCCATAACGTCCGATATTTAATGGTGTTGTTGACCTCCATGCAGGGTTTGTTTTACCCCCTGTCTCAAGCCCTGACCATTCCACATCTGTAATCCCTATTCCCTTCATCTGGTCATGCCCGCCTATGATGAATATATTATTATCTACCTTCTGGATACCGTGGATGTAACGCGGCATCGTTAATGTCTCTTTTTCTATATTCCACTCCCCGATACTTCCGTCTTCCATAAAATCAGCCCTTTCAATGCTGTCCAGCATTGCACCGCCGAACCCGCCGAAAGAATAAATCGCTTTGCCGATAACGGCTACCTCGCTGCAACGCCTTGGTATTACAAGCTGATGGTTTTCTCTAACCCATGGGCCGAGACTCCCATCGGGCATTATTTGTGCCCTTTCAATTGAACGCAGAAGGGTCTGGCCATAAGCCCCTTTGCCGCCTCCTACAACGTAGATATGGTTTTTATAAACAGAGGCACCTATGAATCCCCGTTCCTCATTTAGTCTTGGACCGTTTATCCAAGGTCCCAGCGCCCCATCCTTCTGGACTTTTGCATACATGGTGGTATCAAGAAACAAATTGCCGTCTACACCGCCAATCACGTAAATAGTGCCGTCGGCAACGACCACTGCAGAGCCGGCCCGTGGTGTAGCAAAAGAACTGGCCTCTTTCCATCATGGGATCCAGACCTTGTCTTTTCTGGTACAGGCAGTAGTAAGGATGAAGGAGAGGATAATTATTATTGATACAATTTTATATTTCACACGTAAATCAACCCCATCCCCACCCCCCGATTACTACTTCGGGGGCAGGCTCTACCCCTCCCCTTGAAGGGGAGGGAATAAACTCAGTCCCCTCTCCCTCAGGGAGAGGGTAAGGGTGAGGGTGGGGTTCTCTTCGCCCTTTGTGAACCATACATTCATGTATGTTCCATTCGTTACAGGGATAATATCAGTATGGAAAATTGTTTGTCAACCTGTAAGGCGGATTCAAAATACTATTTTCGGATTGACCATGATTACATGTACAGACTATAATGGATTTGTTCAAAAACAGGTATAATGTTCCCTCCCCCTATATGGAGTCGGGGTGGGCAGGGTGGGGGTGGGCAATGGAGACTTTCGGACATGAGCCTCGGCTTACAAATGGAAATGAAAATAGTAAACAGTAAGCAGTTAGCAGTAAACAGGAAAGGCAGTCTTTATCTGCTATCTGCTTACCGCTTACTGCTTACTTGGGGTCATTTT
>JACRGV010000127.1 GCA_016212215.1 Nitrospirota bacterium | reverse complement strand
TTCTGTCAACAGAAAGTTTGATCGCATTAAGCACCTCCGGGGCCTTCTGTGCCTCATCAATAATAACCCTATCGTTATCCTTCCAGAGTGATAATGGATCTTTCCTGGCTTGCTCAAGAGTAGAAAAATCATCCAGGCTTACATACTTAAAGTCCTGAAACTCATTCTGCAGAAAGGTACTCTTACCCACCTGTCTCGCCCCTGAAATCACAACAACAGGGAAAATACCTATGCCGGACTTTACCTGTTCACCAATCCAGCGTCGTTTGTAATTTAATTCAGCACGTGAATGATTATCATTCATATTGTGAATAATATTAAAGATTTATGGTAAAGTCAAGGAATGTATCAGGACAAAATAACATGTTAAAAATGGTGGTCCCGAATATCTGGGAATGAAGTGGTACCGGTTACCCAGGACGTGACAGTCGTGGTGAACCACAACAAAAAACTCACACGTCAGGCGGGCAGGATACTTAAAATGTTTGGCAGGCAGATTGCGGAGGAGACATAATCGAAGCGGTTACCTCTTATGTCTTCGTGATTTCGTATCTAATAGGCAAGAGCCTGTCCAGAGTGACATGCTCTGAGGCATCGAGAATCTCGATGCCGATTATTCTATCACCCTCCCCGATATCCAGCACAATATCTTCTGTAACCCTCCTGTTTATAACCTCCTGTTTTCTGTCATCCAACCGGATATAAAGGAGATCTGTTTTATCGTCGTAAACTATGTTCATTGCCCTTCCTCCCATTTACCATAAAAGACATATACAGTTTCGTCGGTGCCACGTTCCCCTGCACGTTCTAACGTATGATGGTCGATCTGAATTTCCATTTAGATTTTTAGATTATTAGAAAAGCCCTAACATCTATACATTGTTGGCTTTTCTTCTCCCAGATTTCTTTGGATTCTTTTAGGAAATTGCTTTTCTGAAGTGAGGATAGCAATATGAGATTTTTCTGTCAATGGAAATTCTGCGCATGGAATGCAACACCGGAAAGCACCGCATCCCCGGGAAGGGACGACACAACGCTATCCTGAAAATCCCTCAGGTTTAAAGCCTCATCCTGCAAAGAAGCCTCATAATAGACATACCGCCGCCCTTTTGCAATGTGCAGCAACAGTTCGGATTTGCCTATTCTGCGTCTGCCATACACTATAAAAAGTTCGGCCTTGCTGCCATCATAGCGTCGGATTAACGCTTCGAGTTCATTCTCACGTCCGATAAAGCGCATTATATCAGGACCTCCTGTTGCTATGAGACAATATATAAAATACGATTAATTAAATCAAGAGTTATTTAGAGTCTTTTATCCAAACTTATATTTTGAATATCCTATAGCGTCAGACAAGATTTCCTTTGACAGGAGATTTTCTGACTGCTACCTTTTTATCAGGAAGAGTACAATTCCTATCCTATATCGAAATATAATGAAAATAAGGAGACTTCAATGACGTTTAAATCTCAGCATATCAGTGTTTCGATCAATCACCCGGCGGATCAGGTTTACGAATTCGTCTTAAATCCTGAGAATCTGCCCAAATGGGCCGCAGGACTCAGCGGTTCTATAAAGAACGTCAATGGTGACTGGATCGCCGAATCCCCGATGGGAAGAGTCAAAGTTAAATTCGCTGATAAAAATAAATCCGGTATTCTGGATCACAACGTCACTTTGCCATCCAGAGCGAAAGTCTATAACCCCATGCGCGTATTTCCCAATAACGATGGCAGTGAATTAATCTTCACGTTGTACCGGCGACCGGACATGTCAGACCAAATGTTTGCCGAGGACATAAAGGCAGTTACAAGGGACCTGGATAAGTTAAAGACCCTGCTTGAAAAATAGCCAGCCTTTATTTTTCAAATTTCGGGACAGCGACTATTTATTTGTCACTACATGGTCACATCTGTAAGATAAATGGTCGCTGTCCCTATTTAACTCCGCAGGACACTCAAATTACCCGATCGTCAGGCGTCAAGACTCAGAATTGAATCGGGATCCTTACCGAACCACTTGCATATGTTTCGTTCATGTTCTCGGTTAATATCAGGGAAGAAGAAGTGCTGACGTCCATCACCCTCAATCCAGATGTAAAGGTTAACACGTAACTTCTCCTCACGAATACGTCCTTCGGAGTAAGAAGTGAAGAGCGGAAGCAGTCTGCCATTATCCGTAATAAATTGGCCAGTCAACACACCAATAAGGTCTCCATAGTCACAATGTGATCCAGGATCATTCAAGAAAGCCAGCACATTGGGGTGTTCTAAATCTGGGTTGACGGCATCGAACTGTCGCACCGCTTGATGAATGTCATCAGCTATCCGGTTGTATACAGGATCATTACGACTACCACCAACAAGAGTCATCGGAGGACTTCCATCAAGAAGACGATCTAACCAGAGGTCGCAGTCTATGCCCTTTACCTCGCAATAGAAACAAAATTCTGGCCCTTGGTATACCCGAAAGTCCGGCGGCTTTCCGACTGTACATTCTTTTTTGGAAAACCGTTCACAGCGGAAGCCGCATTTTTCGAGAATAGATCTAATTCGTTCTTCAACGCGATTTGTGGGCATACTTTGCACCTATATTTAACAACACTCACATCAAACGCTGCAGTTCTTACTGGTTATTCAATAAGTTCATTGTAATATTCTGTAATTATGGTAATTTAAACAGAGACTGCAACTATTTATCTTACTTATGTAAACCGCATAGTAACATAAAATAGTCGTTGTACCTGTTTAACTCTACCCTGCCTTCTACACAAGTTTCAATCTTCTTTTATTTCGTCCAAGATTCTCTATTATGCCTTGCTTTTCTAATCTTGCCAGTATGCTCCTTACTTCATGATGAAAGCGTGGTTGTGGATGTTTTGGGTCTAATTCTCTCTGAAAATCTGAAAGTTGGTAATATGTTTGAAGGCCACCATAAATCTCTTGCACTCCAAAAATCTTTTCAGGTCTATCTGTGAATAATTGTATTATTGCATTTTCAATACTCAATCAGCCACCTTTTCCTTCTTTTTCCTCACTATGAATTTACCTTTTCGAGATCAGAATAGCAAAGATGAAGTTTATGCGTCAACGGAAATTCTAACTGTGAGGTTCTGAGTGTGAGATCTGGATGGAAGCGACAAAACATGTTAAGACAACAAAGGACATGCAGGGATATAAACGTTGTCCCACGGGATTCTTAATATAAATTTTTTATTGTTTATAATTAATCACTTTTGCTTTTATGTTCACAACTTTTTGTGACGATGTTGTAGCAACAGGCATTGTTCCTACAATATTTCCAACTGAGTCACTAACTGATCGTTGAGTAATACCAGTATTCGTTATAGTACCCAGTGAAGTCTGAATATCTATAACAGCATCGGCACCTACTTGTCTTGCTCTTGCTTCCAGTAATGCTCTCAAATCATTATCATGAGTAAAAAACCCTATAATCTCACCTATAACTTCATATGGTTTTTGTGGTTTGTCTTCAAAGTACAAATCAATGGGGTAATTCTTGTCATGGGCTGGATAAATATTTTTACTATAATTAACAAACGACAATTGTTGTTCGGCAAAATAATCAATTTTGGTGCGTCCGCCTCTGGCATGGTCTCCGATCATAGCACACCCACTGATCAAGACTGCTATAATCAACAAGAAAAAGATTTTTCTCATAGCCCAAACTTTCTCCTCTCTATCTTCGTTAAAATATTTGTTTCTGGAAATTTGTGCAGGGATAACCACTATGTATCTTGCTGATGTAAACCGTGTCGCGCCCTGTAAATAGTCGCTGTCCTTATTTAAGTACCTATTTGCCTCAAGAACTCAGTGGGTGCCCTCGTATTCAATATTACGTAACGTCCCATGGATCACGTTCCCGGTTTTTCTTTATGTCCATTGCCCCATGAACAATGGCCAGTATTGTTACATTATCGTCTATAATTGAATAGACAACTCTGTATTTGTGAAAGAAAATCTCTCTTAAATTCTCCTCTCCAAATTCCGGGACAACTCTTCCACTTTTGGGGAATAAAGCAATCTTTTCTACAGAGGCAATCAACTTGTCAATGAATATTATTGAATAAAACGGTGAGCCTTTTGCAATATATGCATCAATCTCACGGAGATGTTCTTTTGCTAAAGCCGACCAGATGATTTCCGCCATTCCGTCACCATCTTCTTTACCTGATCATGTGAATATACCCGTCCTTCAGCTACATCTTTCATTCCTTGTTCAACCTGTTGCCTGAAATAAAGTTCTGCCATAATATCATCCCATGTAACCTCGTCCGGAAGCTTGTCTATTAATTTTTTGGCCTCTTCTTTGATGGTCTTCATTGGCGGTACCCCCTTTAGTTTCCAGCCTTATGCTGTTTCTAAAATAAGGAGAATCTTCTTTATGCCTAACATAACAGAAAAGGGAGGAAACCTCAACTTGTCATATTACACATGTCATATTGCACATGAGATAACGACCATTTATTTGTAGCTGCCTGGCCTACATCCGTAAAATAAACGCGTCCCTATTTAAGGACGACTATCAGGGCTGCAATGCTTAGGGCTGTTGCTCCGCCGTAGCATACAATGGGGAGGATGCTTTCGAGCCAGTGTATCCGCAGGTCTTCGAGGGTCATGCGGATTCGGTGGGCTGCGTGATATAGGGGGAAGCAGATTATTGCGAGGAAGTAAATCTTTACTATAGGATGGCTGATGAGTGCAGCCACCCTCTAATAATTGAGCAAGTCCTGCGGGAGTATGCCTGCAGGGATCAGGATTCCCTGAATGATGATGTGTGCAGGAAGGAGGAATGCTGCTATAGCACCGCCGAGTCCAAACAGCGACC
>JACRGV010000126.1 GCA_016212215.1 Nitrospirota bacterium | reverse complement strand
ATGGAGATTTTCGGATGAACCCACATGAACCAAGGTTCACAAAGGGACATGAAAATCAGCGGGACAAGAAAGTCCCGCCTATCCTCGTAGAGATGGATAGGCGGGGTTTTCTTACCCCGCCGGAAGGGATTTTCGGATGAATAAAGCTTCTTTAGGAATCATAACCTTGTTAATTCTGGCAGGCATTATCATTGTTGCCTCCTATCAATTCAGTGTAAAGACACATAGAGAGGTTGTAGAACACAGACCTCCAGTGCCGGATATTCCAGGCGCCCTGTTTTATGACATCTATGCAGCAGGCTCAGATGAGGGTAAGGCTTTTATGAAATATATGGAAGGTGAGACACGGCCTGTAGAAATGCCTGGATTTCATATGGACATTACATTGAATAGTCCGCAATATTTCAGACTACTCGCCAAGGCAGAGGCAAAACCCGGAGAGGATCGGGACAAGATATATCTGACCTATAAAGACCGTTTTGATTTTGAGAATAAAGTGGTATTTACGATCATGATGCACTCGGCGGCCGGACATCTATTCGATTATAAGCTGGAGAGGTTTACAGTGTTGCGGAGTAATGACATGGAATATGGGCCGGCAGAATGGACAGAATCAAACCGCTCGTCAGACTATCACCGCCGGGGCATGCTTGTATTCAAGGGTCCGTCCCCTATGAGAGATATAAGACTTGTATTTAAAGACCCCTCCGGCTATGGAAAGGATAAAATCCTTGAGTGGAAGGGATAAAAATAACGAGGAGGTGATCTTATGGATACTTTAAAACACCACCATATCAAATTTAAACAGGCTCCAGACTGGGATGAAACTGCCGACTGGGAGGCCAGGATAAAAGAGATAAAAGGAGTTAGCCATGTCAGGATAGGCCCGGATAATGGAGATATATTTGTGCAGTACGATATTCTCCAGTGCAGGGAAGAGGATATCGAGAGATGGATGATTGAGGCAGGATTTGTACTGGATGACAGTTTTAAAGAAAGGCTCAAGAGGGGGTGGGTACACTTTACAGAAGAGAATGAGCAGGCAGAGCTCAAGCACGGTGGAACTGCCCCATGTTGTGATTTAGAAGAGATAGAAAGAAAGAGAAAAATGGGAAAGTAGGGGGCTGAAAGAAAAGGAACCAGGAAAAGAGAAAAAGGCGGCCTGAATAGGAGGAAAAATTGCGAAAACAAGGTTTGATACCCCTCTGCATTGGAGTATTGATTTGCATTATATGGACACTTCCTGTCTTTGCCCAGCATGAGATCAAGACGGTGGCCGGCGTCAGGGTCATGCTGGGTGTGATCTCTGTGCAGGAGATCAAAGAACATCCTGAAAAGCATCATGCAATAAGGATGCATGGCGGACCAGGGGGAACCCACCACCTGCTTATCCACCTTGAGGATGAAAAGACAGGAAAGGAGATTACTAATGCCTTCGTTACAGTGACCGTCCACGACCCTATGGGGAGAAAGATAATCAGGAAACTCGATCCTATGAAGATTGATGGAATAACTGATTACGGGAACTACTTCGATCTTTCAGATCTCGGTAAATACCATATTGAGGCACTCATCAGACTGGAAAAGGGGGAGACGCGGGAGGCCTTCTTTATTATTGAAAGAGAACCGGGACATTAAAAGACATCAATGGGAGAGGTGATACCATGGAGGAACAACCGTGATTAGCACTGTCGGGTTGAATCCAGCAATAGACAAGATGATTAAGAAAGGAGGTGATATATATGAACAGACTTATTAAGCTGACTTTATTAATGCTGCTGTTGAATATCCCTTTGAGCTTTGCCGAGATGCCCGGCGGTATGATGGGTGGACAGACGCACCAGGGCCAGGGGGGGATGATGGGTTCCCAGCAGTCCAGGCAGATGATGAGCGGACAGATGATGCAGGACATGTCCAGCATCATGAACAGGATGAACGATATGATTCAGTCACACCAGGTGATGAAGGACCAGACCTCGATGAAACAGATGTCGGAGATGTTGAAAGAGATGTCCAATATGATGCGAGATATGTCCGACGAGATGGCAGCAGGGTCTATGAATACTGAGATGTCTAAGAAGATGCAGGAGAAGATGGACAGATTAAATGAGATGATGAAAAAACTTGAAAAGAAATGAAGAAACTTATTATCCTATTGATGCCCCTTTTCGCCTTATTCCCTAATCTTTCGCTTGGCGGAGGTGGCCGGACCTATCTTGAGACCGGCGCAGGGTATAAGACAGGTGATTTCGGTACACCGGTAAGGACAAACCTTTATTACCTGGCGCCGGTCTTAGGATATGTAACTCCTTCTTATAATTTTAGTCTGACTGTTCCGTATCTGTTCTTGAGCAGCGGGACAGATACAGGGATAGATACCGGTGCCGGGGACGTCATTATTCGCGGCGGGACAACGCTAATACCGGAGTTGGGCAGTGGAGCCTCTGTAGACGGGACTTTGGCGGTCAAGCTTCCCACAGCCGATGAGACCAAAGGATTGGGGACAGGGAAAACCGATGTGGGGAGCTTCCTGACGGTTACTCAGGAACTTGGAGCAATAAAGATGACCCTCGGCGGAGGGTTCATAAAGTTGGGAGACCCACCAGGTCAGGACTACAATGACATCTATCTTTACGACATAGGTATTTATACGCTGGTCAGGAAAACAGGACTATACACATCTTTGGAAGGGCGGACTGCATCAGTTCAGGGGGCCAAAAACCCATTGGAGGTCAATATCGGATTTATCCACGCCCTTAACAGCTTTTATATGTTAAAGGGAGACACCTTTTTTGGTTTCAACAAGGGGGGGCCGGATTTCGGCACAAGCATTGGGGTCGTCAGATGGTTTTGATAAAAATAGCTTAAATATGAATATCCCGGGAACAGGGGTTACACGAGGAGCTATTTGTTCAACAATAGGAGTAAAATTGAAAATACAAGGAGGGTCTTTTATGAATAAATTGAAAAGAGTAATAATATTAATGACAGTGTTTGCATTGTTTATTCCTGCCTTATCAACAGCAAAGATGACAAAACACGACGAGAAGGCGACTTCAGCCAGGATGATGGATGAAAAACATATGGAGATGATGCATAACATGATGCCGGTAATGATGCGCGATATGATGGATACGATGCATGAGATGATGGGGATGATGAAGGGCTATGATGAGACCATGAAGAAGGCTGAGGATGCCGGGGATAAAATGGCAGGAGATGAAAAGAAGGCGAGGGTACTTACCAGAACAAGTAAGTCAGGGGATGTAGCGGTTGATGTAACGTATCTAAACCCGGGGGAAGATAGCCCTGCCTTCAATATAAAGCTTGACACACACAGCTTAGACCTTGATCAGTATAAGCTGGAGGCAATAGTATCCCTGAGAGATGACAAGGGGAAAGAGTATGCTAATCCTGCTGTTGAGTCTCCGTCCGGTTCAGGCCATCACCGCTCAGGCGTGGTCAGATTTAAAGGTGTGGATATATCCGGGGCAACAGCTATATATCTGGTGATAAAAGATATGGCCGGTGCCAAAGAGAGAGTCTTCAGGTTTGACATAAAGTAATTCAATGAAAAAGCAAATTCCTAAATGCGAGTGAAAGAAATGAATCAGAATTTACAAACCATAATTAATGATTATACGGCTGATAAGGAAACGGTTTATAACACCTGGTTCGTAAACAATGAGGAGAGACTAAAAGCATTCCGCTCAATCCGAAGAGGGGTACAGCAAGTAATCAAGGATATTAAAGAAAAGAAATTTGGGAATGACTTTAAGGGTTCTTCCTTAGAATTTGTTTTAACTTGCATTACAGAACAAAAGCAAATATTTATAGGTGCTTCTCACCCGTTCTATTGGAAACCAAAGTTACGCATACCCGATATTTACGAAAATGAGAACAATAAAACGGCCTTTGGTCAATTTTTAGAAAATTGTCTTAACGCTACAAAAGAAGAACAAATCATTAAGGAAATAATTTTACTGGACCAACTCAAAATTAAAGGTCTGGGGCCTGCAGTTGCCAGTATTTTGTATTTCTTACATCCTACGATAATTCCGCCTTTCAATACATCTATCGTAAACGGCTTTAACTACCTTTTTAAAGACAATATAAAATTAGGTTCCTGGCAGGAATATCTTAAAATGCGTGAAGTAATTATACAAACTAACAACTCATTCAAAATGGATTTATCTAATGACTTAGGAGCATTTACAGGATTCCTGTTTGATATTGGGGTAAAAAAAGTCATTATAGGTGATGAACAATTTCTTTCTGAACAAGAAAGGGATAAAATCGAAGAACAATTTAAAAAACGACACAAAGAGGTAACAGATGAAAAAGAACAAGAAAACATGCACGCTGAGATGCAGTATCATCTTTTAAAGATTGGGTATTCTTTGGGTTATGATGTTATTAGTGCTTCAAACGATAGGTCAAAATGCCATAATGGAAATAGTTTTTCTTTTATCAGTCTGCCCCAATTTCCTGAAATGAATATTGATAAAGATACATTCAATACCATTAATCTAATTGATGTAGTATGGTTTGAAAAGGGAACAAACATGATTACAAGTGCATTTGAAGTAGAAAAAAGCACCTCTATTTATTCGGGTATTTTAAGGTTAACAGATTTATATTATTCATTTACACAAAATCCATCGGCTCTATTCTTAATTATTCCAGACAATAGAGAAAAAGAATTAATAATCCAATTAGGCAGACCTGCCATCAGAAACAGCAACATTCAAATTCATTACATCTTATTTTCTGAATTGAGGCAACATTGTGATGCAATTTGTAAATTCGGTGAAAGCAAAGACACTTTGAAAAAGATTGCGAAGGTAGTTAACTGTAATACTAAAAATCTTACATAACAAAACGCTGCCATGACTGCAAGCCCGCTGCGCTCCATTGTTACAGGTGAGCTTGGTCGTTAGGCAACAATAAGGAACGATTAATGGAACCAACTCAAGAACCAATAACCGGCAGCGAAGATCAGGGGAATCTGTCGTTACCATATCAGGCACTCGTCCAGTTCTATTGCGCTTTCAATAAAAGAGACATGTCTTTAATGGAGAACAACTGGGCGAATACAGACGATATTGCAATGGATAATCCGCTTGGCAGCATCAATCGCGGATGGAAAGGAATAAGACCAGTTTACGAGCGCATATTCAGTGGACCAGCAGAGGTCTATGTAGAGTATTACGACTACACCATCCACGAGACTTCCGAAATGTTTTACGCCGTGGGAAGGGAGCGTGGTTACTTTCGACTCAGCGGAGAAGAAGTTGAGTTATCCATTCGCACCTCTCGCATATTCCAAAAAAAGGATGGGCGATGGAGGCAGGTGCACCATCATGGGTCAATTGATGATCCCAAACTTCTGGAAAGGTATCAGTCAGCAGTGGCTAGTAAACCTGCATAGTTTGTCATTAGGTTTTAAGATTGCTATATAAAATTATACATAGTGTCCCTATAATTGTCCCAAAAGTCATCATGCCCGTGAAACTTGTCCCCGCAGATCGTAAACGGGGAACGGGAATCCAGAGGTTTTGCAACACATTTGCAGTGATCCTTTTTTGTCTTCTCTCTGCCTTACCCTCCTCAACAACTGCAGAAGAGATTGGCAGTGGCAGGGAGATTATAAGGCGGATGGATACACTTATGCGCGGTGATACAAATGCAGGCGTATATGAGATGACTGTGCGGGATCCCAACTGGGAGAGGACGCTCAGGCTTAAGGTCTGGGAGAAGAGGAAGGAGAAGAAGACCTTTATCAGGATACTTTCTCCAGCAAAGGAAGAGGGTATCGGGACCCTGAAGATAGGCTTTGAGATGTGGAACTACCTCCCGAAGGTGGAGAAGACGATAAAGGTGCCTCCGTCCATGATGATGCAGGCCTGGATGGGGAGCGATTTTACCAACGATGACCTGGTGAAAGAGTCAAGTATTGTTGAGGATTATTTGCATAGATTAACGGGTGAGGTAAAGATGGACGGCTTTGATGCATATCTCATAGAAGCGGTACCCAAGCCTGACGCACCGGTTGTCTGGGATAAGATACTCTACTGGGTGAGAAAGGGAGATTATGTCCCTTTGAGGCAGGAGTTCTACAGCGAGAGGGGGGAGCTGATAAGGGTGATGACCTTCTCCGGGATAAAGGAGATCGGGGGGAGGGTGATACCCACTTTATGGCAGATGAGGCCGGTAAAGAAGACTGGAAGAGAGACGACATTGCGGATTGTAGATGTTGAGTTCAACAAGTCTATAGATGAAGATGTATTTACATTGAGAAATCTTACGCGGGTGCGATAATGTCCATATTTTTAAAGATGGCATGGCGTAATATCCGGAGGAATCTGAGACGCACCATTATTACCCTGAGTGCCATAACCTTTGGTCTGGCGGCCATGATCGTATTCTTCGGTTTTACAGACGGCTTTCATGCCCAGTGGGTAGAGAACACGGTAAAAGCCTATACAGGACACATTCAGATATACAGGAGCGGTTACCGTGATGACCCACAGTTGAACAGGTCAATAGCTAATGCCGCAGAGATTATAAAAGAACTTAAGACAGAGTCTGCTGTTGACACCTACGCTGAGAGGGTGGAGGTTCAGGGACTCATCTCTACTGCAGAAAACTCTTATGGTGTGCTGATAAGAGGGATAGATCCCGGTGAGGAGGTAAAGATAACAGGCATTAAGGAGCGGATAATTAAAGGTGGTTACCTTAATAAGGATAAAGGAAGGGGTGTTTTAATAGGTTACAGGCTTGCTGAGAAGCTCAATGCAGAAATAGGGGATAAGATCGTTCTAATGGTACAGGCAACGGATGGTTCACTCACTGCTGAACTCTTCAGACTGCAAGGGACATTCAGGATGGGGGCTGTAGAGCTTGATTCATCGTTTGCTGTTGTAACACTTAAAGATGCCCAGGCGCTTTCACTGCTGGGGAACAGGGTTACAGAGATAGCTGTAATGCTAAAGAGCCCCGGGGATGTATTACCTGTCTCAAAACAGCTTAAAGAGAGGTTGGTTCCCTCAGGATATGAGGTGTATACGTGGGAGGAACTTATGCCTGCATTACAGGAGATGATAGGGCTGGACAACATATTTATGTATCTGATACTGCTTGTAGTCCTTGTGGTCGTTGCCCTTGGGATACTTAATACTATGATTATGTCTATTATGGAGAGGACAAGGGAGTTTGGCATAATGATGGCTGTAGGAACATCTCCGCGAAATGTGATACTGCTGGTCATGTTAGAGTCATTCTTCATAGGGATTATAGGTATTATCTTCGGGGCTGGCATAGGGATAGGGGTTAACAGGATTATTTCAATAAAAGGTTTTAACCTGTCCAGATGGGGAGGGGCTACGGAATTCTTTGCGATCTTAGATCCGGTAATCTATCCGGAGACGGATCTCATTAATGTCCTGTGGTCTTGTGCGATTGTATTTTTGACTGCACTTATTGTCTCTTTATATCCTGCTGTAAGGGCTGCAAGACTGAGACCTGCGGAGGCGATGCATTATGTTTAAGTCCCCCTTCTTAAAGATGGCATGGAGAAACCTCTGGCGGAATCCACGAAGGACTCTCATCACAATAAGCTCTATAACTATAGGGCTTATTGCCATTGTCTTCTACTTCGGATTTATGGATGGCATGAACCGGCAGACCCTTGAAAATAACATCAGAGGGCATTCAGGCCATATAAAGGTTTACGCTAAGGGATATAAAAAAGACCCGGCCATCTCAAAGAGGATTACAAATCCGGAGGGTATTTTAAAGATACTTTTAAGCGAGCCGCATGTACTCTATGCACTCCCAAGGATCAATACACAGGGGCTTGTTGCAACAGGTGAAAAGTCCGCAGGGGCCATGATCCTCGGGATAGATTTAAAGAAGGAGGAAAACGTCAGTGATTACAGGAGATATGTGAGGGAGGGGACATATTATATACCAGGCGGGGGAATCCTTATAGGGAAGGGTTTGGCAAAGCTGCTTAAGGCAGGTATTGGTGATACGCTATCTCTGATTGTTCAGGCCGCAGACGGGTCTATAGGCGCTGAAAATTATAAGATCGGGGGGATACTTTCTACAGGAGAGGCTGTTATGGACAGCAGCCTTGTTGTAATGTCTCTTGATGACCTGAGGGCGCTGACTGTAGCAGGAGAAAGCCTTACAGAGATAACAGTCATTCTTGAGAGCGCTGAATATACTGAAAAAGTTATGGGGGCGCTGGCGATGAGGTAACCCTTCAGTGAGGCGTGGGAACCCGGTCGTGGGGTAAGCCTCCTTTCCAATATTATGGGGGTTGTATGTACTATAGGTTTGATGGCGGTGAAGTCCCTGAAGGGAAGAGAAGTTTGAAGGGATCGAGGGTCAT
>JACRGV010000125.1 GCA_016212215.1 Nitrospirota bacterium | reverse complement strand
TTAGGCGCTCAGATTTCGGTCAGGTTTGAGTGCGACCGATTGAGCAAACCCGAAGGCGTAGTTGAATCTACGCTGAGGGGTTGCGATTGAGGAGCACACAAAGATGGCTGGAAGATGAGATGCATAAATGTATAGGTTATTTTATGACAGACCCTAAGTGAGGTCTGATGTCAATGGGATTTATGGGATTTATTAGGGCTTATAAAGAGTGCCTGTTGTGTATGAGTTTTTTGATGAGTTGCAGGCAAAGCTGAGTCGTGGTTAATTTATGATGGAATCCGGCTCACTCTACCCACCCCCTTTTTCTAAAGTAGAGAATAATCTCCCCCTTTGAAAAAGGGGGATTAAGGGTCATTTTCATTGTCCTTTGTGAGCCAAGGATCATATCAGGCGATTAAATAAGATGCGACTATTGCTACTACACCTTGTCCGAGTATGATGCTTGTCCAGAATGCTATTGCCTTTGCGTTTTCCGTTTTCATTGTCTAATCCTCCTTATAATTATTGTTTTTGGGGTTCATCTGTCTTATGAGACTAATTATATGGATTGAAGATTAAAGAAGGATTAACCCGGATTCATACCTAAAAAAATGTTTTATAGAATTATTGTTGAGAAATATCGGTTAATTATTGTATACTAAGCACGCTATAAAATATAGGTAATGGGTAATAGGTAAAAACAGATTTGTGGAATATAAATTAATTAATATCGGATTCGGGAATATGGTGGTTGCATCAAGGGTTGTTAGTATTGTTTCGTCGGCGTCTGCACCCATGAAGCGGTTGAAGGAAGAGGCTAAGAAGGTCGGGCGGCTTATTGATGCATCTCAGGGGAGAAAGACGAGGACTGTAATTATTACTGACAGCGGTCATGTTATACTATCCGCAGTTCAGGCAGAAACAATTACTCAGAGGTTTACAGAAAGGGGTGATAAGGACCTTTTAAAATGACTACCACTGAGACAAATAAGATTGTTTATGACGGACAATGGGTGAAGAGGGGGCTTTTGTTTGTAGTATCGGCCCCATCCGGTGCAGGAAAAACTTCCTTATGCAAGGAGGTTGTAAAGTACATCCCTAATATTCAACATTCAATATCATATACAACGAGGTCTGCCAGACCAAAAGAGGCAGACGGACAGGATTATCATTTTGTTTCAGCAGATACTTTTAAGAGGATGATCGCTGAAAAGGATTTTATTGAGTGGGCCATTGTGCACGGCAATTATTACGGAACCTCTAAGAGTGATTTGAATGAGTCTTTAAACAATGGTGTTGATATAATCCTGGACATTGATTCACAGGGCGCTACACAGATTAAAAAGAGGTTTTCGAATGGTGTGTTTATCTATATCTTACCGCCTTCTTTTGAAGAGCTTAGACAGAGGCTTACCATCAGGAAAGGAGATTCTCCTGATGAAATCAGGCGGCGGCTTGATATGGCCAATGAAGAGGCAAAAGATTATAACATGTATGAATATTTAATAATTAATGACGACTTTGACCTTGCATTAGAGAGGCTTAAGGCCATTATTATTGCAGCAAGGATTAAGATTGAGCGGATTAATCCTGAATGGGTAGAGACTAACTTCTTAACAAAAAAGGGAGGATTAACATAATGGAGATTGTATCTCTTCCGGTAGTACTTGATAAAAGTCAGATAGACAGCAGGTTCAGGATGGTAATACTTGCCACTGAAAGGGCAAAGCAGATTATAAATGGTGCAAGGCCGACCATTCATAGCAGGTATCTTAAATCAACAACCACTGCACTTGAGGAGCTTGCACAGGCTCAGGTTAATTACGTTACAGGAAAAGAGGCAAGGAAGGCATTACAGGAGGCAGTTGCAAAAAAGATAGCAGTAGAGATGAAACATGCGGGTCAGCCAGGAGATGAGGATGAAGTAAAGAAGGAGATTGAAAAGGACCTTGGAGTCTACATACCTGAAGAAGGTATGGATGAGAGTTCCGACGAGTGACCCCGACACATAAATTGACGTTTTCCGGTAAAAAGATACTGCTCGGTATTACAGGCAGTATTGCAGCATACAAGGCAGTATATCTGCTGAGAAGGCTTGTTGAGAATGGATGTGATGTTAAGGTAGTGATGACCCGTGAGGCGCTTAATTTTATAACTCCTTTAACATTCGGGGTCTTATCAAAACATCATGTATATGTTGATATGTTTGACCCTCAATATGCAGAGGATATTCCCCACTTAAACCTCGGCAGGGAAGCAGATGCAATGGTTATTGCACCTGCAACTGCTAATATAATCGGGAAGATGGCTAACGGGGTTTGTGATGACCTGCTTAGTACCATATTGATTGGGCAAGTCGGAGTCAGGAGGAGTGGCCCAATCATTATAGCCCCTGCTATGGATTATGAGATGTATGAGAGTCCTGTTGTTCAAAAGAACATAAAACTTTTAAAAGAATTAATGGTTGATTTTGTTGGACCTGAGGCTGGTATGCTGGCATCAGGGGCATCAGGTCAGGGACGTATGAGTGAACCTGATGATATTCTTTCATTTATAGAGACGAGATTAAGCAAGTCAGAAGACCTGAAAGGGCAAGTAGTGCTTGTAACCGCAGGTCCGACAAGGGAGGCCATAGACCCTGTAAGATACATAAGCAATTCCTCATCCGGTAAGATGGGGTATGCAATTGCTGATTCAGCCGTAAGGCGCGGTGCAAGGGTGATATTAATCAGCGGCCCGACATTTTTAAACCCGCCTGCCGGAGTGGAATGTATAAATGTGGTAACTGCTGAGGAGATGTTAAATGCTGTTATGAATAAACTTGAAGAGGCAACTATAGTAGTGATGGCAGCGGCAGTTTCTGACTTCAGGTCAGCAGATATACCGGATAAGAAGATTAAAAAGAGTGAAAGTATTACTTTAAATCTGAAGAAGACTCAGGATATACTTGAGGCAATCTCAAAAAAACGTGATAAGCAATTCATAATCGGCTTTGCCGCTGAAACAGGGGACCTGATAAACAATGCAACTCAAAAGTTGAAATCAAAGTCTCTTGACATGATTGTTGCAAATGATGTAAGTCTTCCCGGTGCGGGATTTGATGTGGATACAAATATTGTGACTATTATAGATAAAAAAGGCGGGATTACTGAATATCCAAAGACCTCCAAGAGGATCATAGCTGAGAATATCTGGGGGCATTATTTAGGGAATAGGTAGTTAGGCTGAAGGTAGAAGTAAGAAGGTAGAAGTAAGAAGAAAAACAGTGAATAGTGAGTGGTGAATAGTGAAGAGTAAAGACATAAATCAAGAAGAAGAAATTCCCTCCCCTTGAAGGGGAGGGTGACCTCCAAATATTCCCTCCCCTTCAAGGGGAGGGTTAGGGTGGGGATGGGGTTTAGATAGCACTTTATGATAAAAGAAAATAACGCAAGGTCTTTTATCCCTATTGCAGAGGGATATTTAAAATCGGGAATGATAGACGAGGCTATAAGTGTATTAAAGGCAGGAATACAGGTTAATCCCAGATACCTTGGGGCAAGGGTATCGCTGGGAAAGGCTTATCTTGAGAAGGGGAAGATTGATGAGGCATTAAAGGAATTTGAATATGCCGTTAAGATTAGCCCTGATAACATATTTGCACACAGGAAACTGATTACCATTTATCGTGACATGGGCAGGATTGACGATGCAATAAAGAGTTGTGAGACACTGCTCGTATTTAATCCTAAAGACAAAGAGATTAATACTGTATTGATTGAGTTGCGGAAGGAAAGAACTCCTGCTCAAGATTTACCCCACCCTCACCTTAATCCTCTCCCTGAGGGAGAGGAAACTTCCATCCCCTTCTTAGGAGGGGATAGGGTGGAGGTAGGATTCTCAGAACCTGCCCCAATAACTGACGAATTCTCTACAGAAACAATGGGAGACCTTTTAATAGCACAGGGTGAAATTAATAAAGGTATTGATATTTATAAACGAATACTTGAAAGAGACCCTGATAATGAATCCATAAAGGAAAAGATTGAAAATAATCTTGCAAAAATAGAGATAAAACATCGTCAGATAAACCGCCTTGAAAAGTTTTTAGATAATGTGGAAAGAAACAAGAGGTAAGTATGGAGAAGATTCTCATTATCCATGGCCCTAACCTTAATATGCTCGGAAAAAGGGAGACCGGGATATATGGAAAAATGACATTAAGGGATATAAATGAGGCACTGAAATCCCTTGCAAAAGAACTTGGGGTTGAAGTTACTGTATTTCAATCCAACTCAGAGGGTGTGCTCATAGACAGGATACACGAGTCATCGGGCGTCTATGATGCTATAGTAATTAATCCTGCAGGTTACACACATACGAGTGTTGCATTGAGGGATGCTATTGCAGCAGTTGATATAACGACTGTAGAGGTTCATATATCAAATATTTATAAGAGGGAAGAATTCAGACACCACTCATTCATATCACCTGTTGCCGCAGGCCAGATTGCAGGATTCGGACTGAACAGTTATCTGCTGGGGTTGAGGGCAGCGGTGGATTTAGTTAGAAGCAAAGGCAGGTTGAAGGCTGAAGGCTGAAAGTAGAATCCTTTTTATAATTCCCTCCCCTTCAAGGGGAGGGTTAGGGTGGGGATGGGGTTATTTTACGACAAATCAACTAAAAGGAGGATAGGACTTTGATAGTGGTCGGCGATATGAGGGCGGGCAATAAGGTAGAGATAGAAGGTGAGCCTTATATAGTAGTTGAGGCACAGCATGTAAAACCGGGTAAGGGGGGGGCTTTCTGCAGGACTAAATTAAAGAGCCTGAGAACAGGCAGTATACTGGAACGTACATACAGGGTAAATGAAAAACTTGATTCACCGAATCTGGAGCAGAAAGAGGTTCAGTTTCTCTATGTTTCAGAAGCGCAGTACTATTTTATGGAGGTGAATACATTTGAACAGCTTTTTCTTCGTGAAGACCAGCTTGGGTCGAGTAAGAACTATATTAAAGAAAATATGATCCTGAATATACTATATTTTAATGGTAATCCCATTGGGATAGATTTACCTCTATCTGTAGAACTTGCTATTGCAAAGACTGACCCCGGTATTAGAGGCGATACTGCTACAGGAGGTACTAAACCTGCTGTGCTTGAGACAGGGGCAGTAGTAAAGGTTCCCTTATATTTGAATGAGGGGGACGTAGTAAAAGTGGACACGAGGACCGGTGAATTTATTGAAAGGGTGAAATGAAAGATACAGGAGACAGCAAGCCTTTAAAATCCGTTAAGAAACCCTGGGTTGATATTACTGAATTAAGGTCCCTTATTGATCTGGTAAAAGACACTGAGGTATCTGAACTTGAGGTAGAGAAGGATGGGGTTAGGGTAAAGATCAAGAAATCCGTACCATCGGCATCTTATGGATTAAAAAAGCTTCAGGAGACAGTTTCAGTCACAATGCCATCCGGTTTTGCTAATCATGGGACATCGGTACATACGGCTGATTTGTCTGATGATAAATATCATGCTGTTACATCTCCAATTGTCGGGACATTTTACCGTTCACCTTCCCCTGATTCTGAATTTTATGTTAATGTGGGTGATACTGTAAAAAAAGGCCAGATACTCTGTATTGTTGAGGCAATGAAGCTGATGAATGAGATTGAATCAGAGGTTGACGGAAAGATTGCAGAGATATTAGCCGAAGATTCTCAACCGGTTGAATACGGTGAGGTATTGTTTAAGATCGAGCCGGTGTAATATGTTCCATAAAATTCTAATAGCCAACAGGGGCGAGATAGCCCTTCGCATAATACGGGCATGTAAAGAACTCGGTATTAAGACGGTGGCAATATATTCAAAGGCAGATGAATCATCTCTTCATGTAAGATTTGCCGATGAAAGGGTTTGCGTAGGCCCTCCGGACAGTGCCCAGAGTTACAGAAATATTCCTAATATATTAAGTGCCGCTGAGATAACCAATGCAGAGGCCATTCACCCTGGTTATGGTTTTCTTGCTGAAAATGCCCACTTTGCAGAGGCATGTGGGGCTGCAGGGATTGTTTTCATAGGTCCAACGCCGGAGAATATTGCCCTTATGGGTGATAAGGCAAAGGCAAAAGAGACTATGATAAAGTGCGGTATCCCGCTGATGCCGGGAAGCAGGGGAGTAGTAGCATCTGAAAAAGAGGCACTTGAAGTTGTAAAAGAGATAGGGTTCCCGGTAATAATAAAGGCCTGTGCAGGAGGCGGTGGAAGGGGGATGAGAGTAGTTCACAAGGAACAGGAACTTGTAAATACATTCCTTATGGCTCAGGCTGAGGCAAAGTCATGTTTTGGAAGCGAAGAGGTCTATATTGAAAAATTCTTCAGCGACCCCAAACACATTGAAGTACAAATACTGGCAGATAAGACAGGTAATATTCTCTATCTCGGTGAGAGAGACTGCTCAGTACAAAGAAGACATCAGAAGTTGATTGAGGAAACCCCATCACCGATTGTTGATGATAAGATGAGAAAGAAGATGGGGGAGGCGGCGGTTAAGGCGGCCAGATATGTAGGATACATTAGTGCCGGTACAATAGAGTTCCTTGTAGATGAAGAACATAATTTTTATTTTATGGAGATGAACACCCGTATCCAGGTTGAACATCCTATAACTGAGATGGTAACAGGCATAGACATCCTAAAAGAACAGATCAGGATTGCTGCCGGACAAACACTTCAATTCAATCAAAAAGATATTAAGATGACAGGGCATAGTATTGAATGTAGGATCAATGCAGAAGATTCAGAAAAATTCGTCCCATCACCGGGACGTATCACAGCCTACTGTGCACCGGGAGGCCCGGGTGTCAGGGTAGATTCTTTTGCTTATGCAGGTTACACTGTAACCCCTTATTATGATTCAGTCATAGCAAAGCTTATCGTTCACGGTAGAGATAGGGAAGAGGCTATCGCAAAGATGTGTATGGCCCTCGATGAATACGTGATAGAAGGCATTAAGACCACCATCCCATTCCACCAGAGAGTTCTGAAAAGTCCCGAATTCCTCGAAGGAAAATATTCCACTAATCTGATTGAGAAGATATTTAATAAATAAAGGATGAACTGTCATGAGCGGGGCGCTCACAAAGGGCAATGAAAACCCCACCCTCACCCTAACCCTCTCCCTGAGGGAGAGGGGGCTACGTTGATTCCCTCCCCTTCAAGGGGAGGGGTAGGGTGGGGATGGGGTTTTATACTTATGAATAAACAAATCCAAGGTTTATATCTGATAATCGATCAACAGCATACAAACAAGGATATTGTTTCTGTTGCAAAAGATGCAGTGAATGCTGGTGTTGACATTATCCAGTACAGGGAAAAGGTTTTATCAAAGAAAGCTACACTCACCATTGCAGAAGAGCTGAGAAGAATCACAGCAGATGCTGGTGTAATATTCATTATTAACGATGACCCTGCTATTGCCTTTGCCGTAGATGCTGACGGAGTTCACCTCGGGCAGGAAGATATGCCGGTTAATATTGCAAGGAAGATTCTTGGGAAAGAAAAGATAATAGGAATCTCAACGCACAATGTTCAAGAGGTCGTAAGTGCAAAAGAGCTGAATCCCGATTACATCGCCTTTGGCCCGATATTTCAATCTCCTACAAAAATGGTAACATCTCCTCACGGTATTGACGGACTGAAACAAATAAGGGCATCTATTGCCGTTCCTTTAATTGCCATCGGCGGGATAAATCTTGATAATGTTTCAAGTGTAATCAATGCTGGTGCTGATGGTGTTGCCATCATCTCAGCAGTACTTTCCGCTGCTGAGATTAAGGAGGCGGTTATGGAATTTAAAAACCTGATATATCAAACAATAAAAAAACAATAAAAAAATATTGACTTTTGCATTATTTGGGAATAAAATCCCAAATATGTCGTCTAATGAATCTAATAGCATTAAAGACACCCTCCTGTCATCCATATTAAAAATCCTTCGTCCATTAATGCGTATTCTGCTTAGAAATGGTATTCCTTACGGAACTTTTGCTGATATTGCAAAACGTGTTTATGTAAGTGTTGCAATGGAGGAGTGCGGACTCCCTAACAGGAAGCAGTCAATTTCACGGGTGTCTGTTATCACAGGTTTAACGCGTAAGGAGATAAGCCGCATAAAAGACCTCCCTGAATTAGGCTCCGGTATTACCACTGAACGATATAACCGTGCGGCCCGCGTAATCAGCGGCTGGGTTCGTGACAGACGTTTTCAGGATAGTACAGGTAAACCGGCGGAACTTCATGTAGAGGGCGATGGTGCAACATTCAGTGAGCTTGTAAAGTTATTCAGCGGCGATGTGCCGGTACGTGCTATCCTTGATGAGCTTATAAGAGTCGGTTCAGTCGAGAGGACAGAGGATGGAAAGATTCACCTCATTACCCATGCCTATGTGCCACACACAGGAGAAATGGATAAGCTTGCTATACTCGGTACAGATGTTAATGACCTCATAAGTACAATTGACCATAATCTAAGTTGTGAACCGGGAAACAGCTTTTTCCAGAGGAAGGTGTCTTATGACAACCTCCCTGATGAGGTACTTCCTGAGTTACTCAATCTGTCTGCCAAAAGAGGCCAGGCCCTTCTGGAGGATTTTGATAAGTGGTTATCCCAGTATGACAGGGATATAAACCCTGCTGTAAACGGTACTGGGAAAAAGCGTGCAGGCATCGGCATCTATTATTTTGAAGAAGACTTAACAGAAATAGGAGAAGAACAGTGAAAATGTTCCCTACACTGAAGTATCTATTTTTTATAGCATTACTGCTTACCTCTTTTTCCTGCGGTCAGTATGCTGGAAATAATGATTATGCCGGTGGAGGGATTGGCGGCACTGGGATTACCGGTGTGAGTGTGGGAAAGATTACAGCAATTGATCTTACTACATCAAGTATATCCGTAAATGGAGTCGCATTTAGCCTGAACGGAACCGGTATAACAGTGAACGGGACACCGGCTGAAAAAACCAATCTTAAAGTTGGGATGATAGTCAAGGTTGATGGAGAATTTGATGCAACCGGTTCAACAGGAAAGGCTCTTACTATAGATTTTGAGAATAACCTTGAGGGGCCTGTGGATACCGGAAGTATTGATGCTTCATCAAAAACTTTTAAAGTTTTAGGGAAAACTATTTTTGTTGATACTACAACTGTGTTCGAGGGAACCGCTTCCTTTGATTCCCTGAAAGAAGGCAATGTTGTAGAGGTAAGCGGATTTGAAGCTGTTGACGGTTCTATTCATGCAACCTATATCGAACTGAAGGAAGAGACATTCCACCAGGGCATTACACAGGTTGAATTGAAAGGGACTATCAGTAATGTTAATACTGACTTACATACCTTTGTATTGAACAATATTACCATTACTTATGATGGAACAAAGGTCAATGAAAATGTTCTGACAAATGGCGTCAACATTGAGGTTAAGGGTATCATTAGTCCGGATAATATCAATACACTTGTTGCCGATAAAATTGAATTACATAATTTTACCCCATCAGTTAAAGAGGGTGAAAAGGTTGAGATTGAAGGATATATAACAGAATTAACTCCCTCCACTGATACAACTATTGATTTTAAAGTTAATAATCAACACGTGCATGTTGATACTTCTAAAACAACATTTGAACATGGAACAATATCAGATATTCAAATTAATACTAAGGTAGAAGTTAAAGGTACTATTGAGTCCGGTATCCTCAATACAACAAAGGTTTCCATTGAAACTGAGGAACATAAGGAAACTGATAAAAAGCATGTTGAGGTAAGCAATACAAGTAATAATGCTGGAACACCTAACCCTCCTACTAATACAAACAATACGAAAATTAATAATGATGATACAAGTAATGATACAAATGTAGATGTAAACCCTGATAACAATGATTCCCAAACAAACGATTCGACAATAAACAATTCAAATAATGTGAATAATAATACCGATGTTGCAAATCAAAATAATTCAGGAGATAACCATGAAGATGTAAACACTGCTGACGATAACACTATAACAATTGGTAATACAAATGACACATCAAACTCAGAAAATCATGTGAATACAACTGAAGTTAATAACAATACAATTACTGATGATAATAATAACACTGCCATTAATTCTGATAAGATTGATGGCGAACAGACAAACACTAAAAATGAAGAAGGGGAAAATAAAGATAATGAAAATAATGACAAAGAGGATAAGCAGGATAAAAAGGAGGAAAAATAGATGAAGATGGAAGAGATACCTGTATTAATCACTGGAGTCGGGGGGCAGGCCGGGCAGAGTACGTTTAATTACTTTAGTAACAAAGGGTTCCCGTTAATAGGGACTGATGTAAGAGATGTTGAGACAGATGCAGACTCTTTTTATAAAATACCACCTGCTGATGATCGTTCTTTTCCAACAGCAATAATAGATATTATCAGGAAGGAAAGACCTTTTTTATTCGTGCCTACTGTTACAGAAGAACTTCACATTATCTCAAGATTGAAAAAGGTTATTGAGGCGTATGGATGTGTTGTATTCATTTCTCCTCCTGATGCAATAGATATAGCAAATGACAAACTAAAGACCGCTGTTATAATGGCAGGTAACGGCATGTCTGTCCCTGTATCATTTGATGAAACAACGCCAAAAGAGGTTATTGTTAAGACTCTTAATTTCCCGATTATCTCAAAACCACGCACAGGGATGGGCAGCAGGGGAGTTACTCTTTACTGGAATCCGGAGGAGCTTTTCAAAGAAACAAGGAAAGATCTGATTTATCAGGAATTCATTGCAGGAGAAGAATTCGATATCAATATGTTTATCAATAAAGATGGTGAGATAATCGCTAATACAGTGCTTAAAAAGACTGCTTTAAGGGAGGGACTTATCGGGAATGCCATTGAAGTTGAAAGTGTGAAAAGGGCAGACATAGAACAATTCGGCATAAGGGCTGCAAAAACATTAAAATTAACAGGTCCCATCAATATGGATATACGTATGAAAGAGGACGGCACGCCAGTCCTTCTTGAGATAAATGCAAGGATCGGCAGAAATGTACATGCGGCCCCGGATGTGTTAGACAGCCTGCTTATTGAGGCAACTTCAGTTGAGCTGTCTTTGGTCTGATTTCACTCGAAGATCACCTCCGGCGGGGTTGGAAAACCCCGCCTATCCATTTCTACTAGGATAGGCGGGACATTCTTGTCCCGCTGATTTTCATAGCCCTTTGTGACCCCTCCACCCTAAAAAGCAGTGGATAGTGATTAGTGTTTAGTGATTAGAAAAAACTACTCCTTACCAACCTTCAACAATCAACTTTAAACTTTCAACCTTCTTCCTTCTTGCTTCTGACTATTCACTAATCACTAACCACTGTCTTTACGGTGCTACCAGCTTTTCCAATGCCTGATAATTGATAGCATTTCCATACGCAAGAACATCGGTATCAGCAGCCCCATCATTACCACGCAGTATAACCAGTATCTTGTTTGCCACAACAAGACTTAATTCAGCACCGCCATCGTCTCCCTGTTTTTTTAGAATCCCCCTGTAACCTTTTACCTTTGTTACCTTCCCCCCTTGACTCCCTGCAAGTGCAGGATTGGCAAACAGCGGGAGCATCCCCTGAAGCAGTGGAGAATCAGTAACAATCTCCAGCCTGATTTCAGTTACTTCACCACCTTCTTCACCTTCATCCCCCTCCATACCATAAACCGGAATCTTTTTTTCAGATTGTTTAGCGGATGATTTGTAATAACGTATTGAGGCAGTAACCCCTCCGCCGAGCATCATTGCACCGGAGGCTCCCACTTCAGGCTTATCAGCCTTCCATCCCTGAAGAGGTGCTGGAAATATATCTTTGAGATTCTCTGCCTGTTTTTCCCTGATCTGCTGAACTGCAAACTCAAGCTCAGATGCAGCCTGTGAATATTTCCCTTCCTTATAGAGTTTCAATGCCTCGTCCACCTGGTCACTCACCTCATCAGCAAGGACTGTACTGACCTGAAGAAAACTCATGAACCCTATTAACAACACACTGATAACTCTTTTACGAATTTTCCAATTCTGCATAATAGCTCCTTTCATAAAAACCTTATAAATTAAAAATAAAATCTCAAAAATTAAAAAATAAACTAATATCTGCAACCATGAGGTTTTAATTTTGAATTATTATCTGTCATTTTGACTTTTTCATTTTGATATTTGATTTTCAATGTGACCACACAATAGCAAGTCTCTCAGATAGAGTCAAGATTATTCAAAATTGAATTTTCCCTAAAATTGACAAATCATTCTTAATTTCTGTATAATCTCTTTTCCATTAGGCAGAGCAGTTTATTTGGAAATAATGAAGGTACTGATAAATAAAATCCCTGATGAGGGGATAGAGATTCACAGTTCGGAGAATGCGGAGACTCTGAATATCCTGCCTTCTGATATGGAATTGAAAGATCATGTACTTATTGATGCTAAGATAACAACTGAAGGACCTGTTTTATTTGTAGACGGGTCACTCAAGACAGCCATAAATCTTACATGCAGCAGGTGTGGAGTAGACTTCTTATATGATGTTGATGTTTTTTTCCACTGTCACGAAGAGCCTTTAAGTCAGGCGAGTAAGGATGAAAGTATATTTTTACTGAAGAAGGATATGGACATTGACCATTACGGGGGCAATGAAATAGAAATTAACGATATATTTAGGGAGCAGTTATTTCTTGCAGTTCCGATGCACCCGTTATGCAGGGAGGATTGCCGCGGGCTTTGCCGTGTCTGCGGGATAAACCTGAATACAAAAACATGTGACTGCCATGCGGAAGATTTAGCTAATCCATTTAATGTAATAAAGGGATTATTTAAGGAACAATAAATAACAGATACAGAGCGTTAGAACACAGGAGACCAAGGCGCGACGAAGGCGAGGAGTGAGGCGTATTTAACATACGCTGCAACGACGAGACGAGGAACAACGCAGGTATGCGAAGTTATAACGCTATGTATAAAAAGAAAAAGGAGATTTAAGTCATGCCTAATCCAAAACATAAATTATCAAAATCCCGTCGTGATAAGAGAAGGACTCATAAGAAACTTTCCAAACCAGGTTATGTACTGTGCCCTGAATGTCATGAGCCGAAACTACCCCATAATGTGTGTCTCAATTGCGGCACTTATAAAGGCCGTGAAATAATTGCAGTTGTTGAAGAATAACTAATAACCGGTTATGAAGATTGCTTTAGATGCCATGGGGGGGGATAGTTCCCCGTCCGCAGAAGTTGAAGGGGCAATCTTAGCAGCAAGAGCATTCAATACTGAGATAGTCCTTGTTGGTGATGAGAAACTCATCAGGGCTGAGCTTGAAAAGCATAAAACTGCTAATCTTCCCCTTTCAATACACCATGCATCCCAGCGGATTGAGATGCACGAAAGTCCTGCGTCCGCTCTTAGACGAAAGAAAGATTCCTCTATAGTAGTAGCCACAAACCTAGTAAAAGAAGGCAAAGTCTCGGCAGTTGTAAGTGCCGGAAACACCGGTGCTACTATGGCAGCTGGCTTCTTTATATTAGGACCTGTAAAGGGTGTGGAACGTCCTGCAATTGCTACAATCCTGCCGACCCTTGATGGTATTGCCATTATGCTTGATGTAGGTGCTAATGTTGATTGCAAACCAAGACATTTATATCAGTTTGCAATAATGGGGCATGTATATGCAACAAGGGTGCTTCAAAGGGAGAAACCGAGGATAGGGCTTTTAAGCATTGGAGAGGAAGATACAAAAGGGAATATCCTCACAAAAGAGACCTTTAGACACCTTAAAGATAGTCCGCTCAATTTTATCGGAAATGTTGAAGGAAGGGATGTCTATTCCGGGAGTGCAGATGTGGTTGTATGTGACGGTTTCATAGGTAATGTTGCCCTAAAGATCAGCGAAGGTGTTGCTGAGACAATAAATAAGTTATTAAGAAGGGAAATTGAGAAATCAATATTTGGAAAAATCGGGTATCTCTTTTTAAAGCCTGCCTTTAAATCATTCAAGAAAAAGGTTGATTATGCAGAATACGGCGGCGCCCCATTGCTTGGGGTCAACGGCGGCTGCATAATTTGTCATGGCCGTTCTACCCCAAAGGCAATAAAAAATGCTATAACAATGGCGATAGATTTTACAAGAATGCAGACAATAGATTACCTGCAGGAAGATTTAAATAAATTTATGAATTTCTATGGTGAGGATTTGAATTAAAATGAATGTTCGTACAATTAGGACGAGAATTATCGGTACCGGGTCATATCTACCGGAAAAGGTTCTGACAAATTATGATCTGGAAAAGATGGTTGATACATCCAATGAATGGATTATGGGCAGGACAGGTATCTCTGAAAGGAGGATTGCATCAGAAAATGAGGCCGTATCCGACCTTGCTTATAATGCATCAAGGTGTGCCCTGAAAAATGCAGGAATCAAGCCTGAAGACCTGGATTTCATAATTGTTGCAACAGTTACGCCTGATATGTTATTTCCATCAACCGCATGCCTTGTCCAGCAGAAACTCGGCATAGACGGGATATTTGCTTTTGACCTGTCAGCCGCATGTTCAGGATTTGTTTATGCCATGTCAGTTGCAGACAATTTTATAAAATCCGGCATGTATCGCACAGGGCTTGTTATAGGGGCTGAGGTAATGTCTCGACTGGTGGACTGGACCGACAGAGGCACCTGTGTATTGTTCGGGGATGGCGGTGGAGCCGCAGTATTACAGGCAGATTCCGGTGAACATGGGATAATCTCAACACATCTGAGATCAGACGGTAAATTATGGGATATGCTTTATGTACCTGGGGGTGGGACAAGAATACCTCCCGGTGAGAATATGTTGAAAGACAGGCAGCAATTTATTAAGATGAGGGGAAATGAACTGTTTAAGGTAGCTGTAAATACCATGACAGAGGCGGCCAGAGAGGTGTTGAAATATAACGGACTTACATCGGATGATATTAAGCTCTTTATTCCTCATCAGGCCAACCTCAGGATAATCCAGGCTGTCGGTAAGAAATTAGATATACCTATGTCGAAGTTCATGGTAAATCTGGAGAAATACGGTAACACATCTGCAGCCTCCATCCCTATAGCATTACACGATGCCGTTACTGAGGGACGGATATTGGAAGGTGATTATGTAGTTCTGGATGCCTTCGGCGGGGGATTAACATGGGGGGCTAGTCTTATAAAATGGTGAGAAGATAGGCATAGGCTGATGTAAGAAGCAAGAAGGTAGAAGGTTGATAGTTGAAGGTAGAAGGTTGATGCAAGAAGCAAGAAGGGTGAAGGTTTAAGGTTGAATGAAGATTCAAGAAGTAAGAAGTGTTGGTGATATGTAACGGGGATTAATAATCACTGTTCACTATTCACTATTCACTGTCTTTAAGGGGGAAAGAGATGAGAAAGATTGCTTTTGTTTTTCCGGGGCAGGGGTCTCAGTATGTTGGAATGGGGAAGTCTTTGTATGATAACTTTAAAGAATCGAGAGATGTTTTTGATTCTGCTGAAGAGGTTTTGAAGTGGGATATTAAGGGTCTGTGCTTTGAAAATAAAGATGATAAAATCAATTTGACAGAATATACTCAACCTGCTATTTTAGTCACCAGTTTTGCGGCGTGGAAGGTGCTTGAGGCAGAGGGAATTTCCCCTGAGATCGTTGCAGGACATAGCCTTGGTGAATATTCGGCATTGTTATCCGCAGGCGGTGCAGATTTGATAAATTTATTGCCTGCAGTTCAAAAACGCGGCGAATACATGCAGGATGCGGTTCCAAAAGGTAAAGGGATGATGGCGGCAATCCTCGGGCTTACAGTAGATGTTGTAACAGATGTCTGTAAAAACGCCGCAGTGAATGGAATTGTTACTCCTGCAAATATTAATTCTTTTGACCAGATAGTTATTGCAGGAGAAACAGAAGCTGTCATAAAGGCTATGGAACTTGCAAAAGAAAACGGGGCAAAAAAAATCGTTCCATTGAGTGTCAGTGTTCCATCGCACACTGAGTTAATGAAGGTTTCTTCGGAGAGATACTCAAAGGTTCTGGATGGTGTAAGTTTTTTTGATTTAAAGATACCGTTAATTACTAACGTGGATGCTAAAGTTATCACTCTTTTTACGGACATAAAGGACTCATTAATCCGGCAACTGACCAATCCGGTCAGGTGGTGTGAATCAATGAGTACGTTAATTAATATGGGATATAACACTTATGTAGAAGTTGGGCCGGGCCGGGTGTTGTCAGGGCTGATAAGGAAGATTGCCCGTGATATGGGTGCACAAGTAGACATTATGAATGTAGAAGATGCAGACAGTTTAAGAAAAACTGTGGAAGCTATTAGGGCTTAAATATATATGCTGTTGAATGGTAAAGTTGCATTTGTTACAGGGGCAAGCCGGGGAATAGGAAAGGCTATTGCTTTAACATTGGCAGGTGCCGGGGCAGATGTTGCCGGTGTTGACGTTAACATTGATGAATTAAAAACATCCATGGATGAACTGGCAAAGGCTACCGGCAAAAGGGCTTTTTCTCTTCATGCAGACGTGGGTGATTATGGTAGTGTTGAAACAGCAGTGAATGATGCGGTTAAGGCATTGGGAAGGGTTGATATACTTGTGAACAATGCAGGGATAACAAAAGATAATCTTCTGATGCGCATGAATAATGATGAATGGGACAGGGTGATCAGGATAAACCTGACCGGTACATTTAATTGTACAAAGGCAGTAATACGGGGGATGGTAAAAAACCGGAGCGGCAGGATTATCAGCATTGCCTCTATAGTTGCTGAAATGGGGAACCCGGGACAGGCAAACTATGCTGCATCAAAGGCAGGGATAATAGGATTCACAAAAACAATAGCCAGGGAATATGCAAACAGGGGCATAACTGCCAATGCGATTGCACCTGGGTTTATAGAAACAGATATGACAAGGGCATTATCAGAAGATGTAAGGAAAGGCTTGATTGCCCAGATTCCCATGAGCAGGCTGGGGACGCCTGAGGATGTAGCAAATGCTGTAAAATTCTTAGCCTCAGATGATGCATCTTATATTACAGGGCAGGTTATACATATAAACGGCGGGATGTATATGTAGGAAAATCAAAAATAAAATATCAAATATCAAAAATACTGAAACAGTTATTTTAAAATTTTGGATTGAATTTTTGATTTTTAATCTTTAATTTCTAATTTATAAAGGAGGTGAGTAGATTAATGCAATCAGTTGAAGAAAAGGTGAAGAAGATTGTCGCAGAGCAATTAGGGGTTGATGATGAGGAGGTAACACCGGAGGCTTCATTTGTAGAAGACCTGGGTGCAGACTCACTCGATACGGTTGAACTGGTTATGGCATTTGAAGAAGAGTTCGGTATTGAGATACCTGATGATGATGCTGAAAAGATTATAACCGTTCAGAACTCCGTGGATTATATTAAGGAAAGGATGTAATGTTGAAAAGGCGAGTAGTCATTACAGGACTGGGCATGGTAACCCCATTGGGCACAGGTGTTGAAAAGAGCTGGACAGCCTTATGTGATGGTATATCCGGCATTGGAAAGATAACAAGATTTGATGCGGGCGGACTGCCGTCACAGATTGCCGCTGAGGTTAATGATTTCGACCCTGCTGTCTTTATTGATAAGAAAGAGATCAAGAAGATGGATAAATTCATCCAGTATGGGGTCGCAGCAGCAAGAATGGCGATGGATGATTCAGGTCTTCAGATTAACGGCTCTATAGCTGAAAGGGCAGGTGTGTATGTCGGGTCAGGTATGGGGGGACTTCCTGCAATCGAATCAAATCACATCAAGTTTCTCGAAGGCGGCATAAAGAAGCTTACACCTTTCTTTATCCCAATGGTTATTATCAACCTTGTGTCCGGTCATATCGCAATGATGTTAGGGGCAAAAGGCCCCAACTCATCTGTAGTTACAGCCTGTGCAACAGGCACACATGCAATAGGTGATGCATTTAAGATTATTCAGCGGGGAGATGCTGATATAATGGTTGCAGGTGGTACTGAATCTACTATCAGCCCTCTTGGAATCGGCGGCTTCTGTGCCATGCGGGCACTTTCCACCAGGAATGATGAACCTCAAAAGGCAAGCCGCCCTTTTGACTCTATGAGGGATGGATTTGTAATGGGTGAGGGTGCAGGCGTAGTAGTTCTTGAAGAGCTTTCTTTTGCTGAAAAAAGGGGTGCCAGGATTTATGCAGAAGTTATCGGTTATGGAATGACAGGCGATGCCTACCACATGACTACCCCGGCGCCGGAGGGTGAGGGTGCTGCAAGATGTATGAAGGTGGCATTAAACGATGCCGGATTAAACGGAGAAGAGATAAGTTATATTAATGCACACGGCACATCCACAAAATTCAATGATGAAAATGAGACATCAGCAATTAAGACTGTTTTTGGAAAAAGGGCTTACGAAATTCCTGTAAGTTCAACAAAGTCCATGACAGGTCATCTGTTAGGCGCTGCAGGCGGTATTGAGGCAGTATTTTCTGTGTTAACCATAGACAAGAGTATAATCCCTCCTACAATTAACTACGAATTCCCGGATCCGGAATGTGATCTGGATTATGTCCCGAATAAGGCAAGGCCCCAAAAGGTTGATGTTGCTTTGTCAAACTCCTTTGGGTTCGGCGGGACTAATGCAAGCCTGATTTTCAGAAAATATCACGGATAATAAATTACTGGGTAAATAAATTGAAATTAGATGCGCTGCTGGACAGTTTTCAAAAAAGGATTTCATATACCTTTAAGAATCCGGACATTCTTCAGGAGTCTCTGACACATAAATCTTATGTGAATGAGAATCCTGATGAAAACCTGAAAGATAATGAAAGACTTGAATTTCTTGGTGATTCTGTATTATCCCTTTCTATAAGCACTTTCCTTATAAACAATTATCCCCATCTATCTGAAGGAGAGCTTTCGAGATTTAAATCTATTATTGTTAGTGAGCCTGCGCTTTCAAATATAGCCTCATCACTTGATATTGGACAGTATCTGCTTCTCGGCAGGGGTGAGGAACATACAGGCGGCCGTAAAAAGGAATCTTTGCTTGCAAATGCATTAGAGGCTATCATTGCTGCAATCTATCTCGATGGTAGCTATTACCCTGCAGATAAATTCATAAAGAATAACTTTTCAGAAGAATTATCAACTATCGTCAGGGAAGGTATTAGTGTAGATTATAAGACTGACCTGCAGGAATACTGTCAGGGTAAGGCTCTTCCGTTACCTGTTTACAAGGTACTGAAAGAGAGCGGGCCGGATCATAAAAAGATATTCGAGATAGAGTTGATTATAGATGGTGAAGTTTATGGGAGAGGCAGCGGTAAGAATAAGAAAGAGGCGGAACAAAGGGCCGCGAAAGAGGCATTATATTTCTTGACAAATAAAATGTAATTATGCTAATTTAACCCAAAAATTCCAAAAATTCGAGGATTAACCACAGGTTCAGGTGGTTAATAAATATAACTTTAACATTTAAAGAGGGCGGATAAATTATGAAAAAATATTTGTTAGCACCAGGGCCTACACAGGTACCACCGGAAGTTCTACTACGGATGGCATATCCGATGATCCACCACCGTGCACCTGACTTCGGTCCGATAATGCAGGAAGTAAGTGAAGGATTAAAATGGTTATTCCAGACACAGAATGATGTTCTCCTTATGGCATCAAGCGGAACAGGCGCTATGGAAGGGTCTGTTTCAAATTTCCTTTCACCGGGAGACAAGGTAATAACCGTAAATGGCGGTAAATTTGGTGAGCGCTGGGGAAAGATATGTAAGGCTTTTGGGGTAAATGCAACAGAGATAAAGGTTGAATGGGGCGAGGCAGTAGACCCACAGATTATTGCCGGCCAACTGAAAAACGACCCTTCAATAAAGGCAGTGTATGTGCAGGCAAGCGAGACTTCTACCGGTGTGGCCCATGATGTAAAAACCATTGCAGGCATTGTAAAGAATTATCCCGGCACCATTCTTGTTGTAGATGCTATTACAGCACTCGGTGTCTTTGACATAAGACCGGATGAATGGGGGATTGACATACTTGTTACAGGTTCCCAAAAGGCGCTTATGCTTCCTCCGGGACTTGCATTCGCAAGTGTAAGTGAAAAGGCTTGGAAGATGAATGAGACTGCAAAGTGTTCAAGGTTCTATCTGGATTTCAAAAAGGAAAGGGATAATATAAGGAAAAATACCTCAGCATATACCCCTGCGGTAACACTTATCCTCGGCCTTCAGGAGGTACTGCGAAATCTGAAAGGAGAAGGTCTCCAGAACATATTTACACGGCACAGTCTTCTTGCAAATGCAACACGTGAAGGTATTAAAGGTTTCGGGTTGGAGATATTCCCTAAATCCTCACCGAGCGATGCTGTTACAGCAGTAAAGGCACCTGAGGGATTTGACGGACAGCAGATATACAAAAGGCTGAGAGAAAGATATGGAGTTACAGCAGCAGGCGGCCAGGACCACCTTAAAGGAAAAATATTCAGGATATCTCACATGGGGTATTGCGATAAATTTGATGTTATTACTGCAATTGCCGCAACAGAGATGGTATTAAAAGAGATGGGTTATTCAGGGGAGCTTGGAAGCGGATTAAGAAAGGCTGAAGAGCTATTTATAAAAGCATAATAAGGTAATTATACTCTGTGTTCTCTATAGTTTTAAATTATCTTAAAAAAGAGGGGGAATCATGCGGGTACTTGTAAGTGACAGTTTATCAGAAAAGGGTGTTGAAATATTAAAGAACTCCGGGTTATCTGTTGATGTAAATACCAAACTCAGTAAAGAAGACCTCTTAAAGGTGATAGGGGATTATGACGGTCTCGTAGTCAGGAGTGCTACAAAGGTAACCGCTGAGGTACTGAATGCAGCAAAGAACCTTAAAGTAGTCGGCAGGGCCGGGGCAGGACTGGATAACATTGATTTACCGGCATCCACAAAAAAGGGTGTTGTTGTTATGAATACACCCGGCGGCAATACAGTTACTACTGCTGAACATGCAATTTCAATGCTGCTGGCAATGTTACGAATGATTCCTCAGGCTACGGCATCACTGAAGAACGGTAAGTGGGAAAAGAGCAAATTTACAGGAACTGAATTTTACAACAAAACGCTCGGCATTGTCGGTATGGGAAGGGTAGGAAGCCATGCAGCAAAGCTCGGACAGGGATTGATGATGAATGTGCTGGCTTATGACCCATACCTTTCTCCTGAAAATGCACAGAAGATGGGTGTTGAACTTGTTACCTTACAGGATATATACCGCAGGTCGGACTTTATTACCATACACTCACCGTTAACACCGGAGACCAAAAATCTGATAAATGCAGAGGCTATAAGTCAGATGAAAGACGGGGTTATGATGGTGAATTGTGCAAGGGGTGGTATTGTTGATGAAAATGCACTTTATGAGGCGCTTAAATCCAAAAAGATTGCAGCAGCGGCATTTGACGTATTCGTACAAGAGCCGGTTGATCCGAAACATCCATTACTGACACTGGATAATTTTATTTCAACTCCTCACCTTGGCGCTTCAACGACTGAGGCACAGGAAAATGTTGCACTTGCTATTGCAGAGCAGATAGTGGATTACCTCACTAAAGGTGTTATCAGAAATGCAGCAAACTTCCCTTCAGTGTCACCGGATGTGCTGCCAAGACTACAGCCTTATATTACACTCGCTGAAAAATTAGGTGCTTTCCATGCAAGTATATGCGAGGGTGGAATTGAAAAGGTTAGCATTGAATACAGGGGTAAGGTGGCTGAATTAAATATAGCCCCGCTTACAATAGCGGCAGTCAAAGGGTTACTTACACCGATACTTGAAGACACTGTAAATTTTGTAAATGCCTCTTCCATTGCACAGGAAAGAGGGATTACAATTGAAGAATCAATAAATAAAGACGCAGGGGATTATATTAGTCTTATAAATATAACCGTCACAACTAACAGCGGAACAAATACTGCAAAAGGCGCCCTGTTCAGCAGGCGGGACCCAAGGATTATCGAGCTTAATGGTTTTCCTCTGGAGGTTGTACCCGAAGGATATATGCTTGTTCTTACAAATGTAGATAAGCCCGGTGTAGTAGGAAATACCGGGACATTATTGGGACAGCATAATATCAATATTGCACGTATGCAATTTGGGAGAGATGTCCCGGGTGGAAAGGTGGTATCAGTTATAAGTATTGATACACCGGTTTCAGAAGAATTGCTTGATAATATCAGAAAACTTCCTAATGTTTTATCTGTGAAACAGATAAAACTGTAAAAAGAATTACGTGGGATTATAACCAATCAGATGCTCTTTAAAGTTCTGCACAGGTATAAATATATTGAAATACTTGTGCAGAACTCCTAAAACAAATTCATTCCTAAAATTATTTAAAAATGAAACATACACGAGAGGATCACTCATAAATGGACATGAAAACCAGCGGGACAAGAATGTCCCGCCTATCCATAATTTAGAAATGGATAGGCGGGGTTTTCTTACCCCGCCGGAAGGATTTTCAGGTGAAAAAAATAATGCAAGAATCAATTATTAAAATCCCAAGGGGAACGGCAACACATCTTCCTGAAGTTGCATCGCTGAGGCGATATACTCAGGAGGCATTGCTGTCAACGTTCTTTGACTGGGGTTACAAAGAGGTTGTTACACCTGTTTTTGAATATCTTGATGTCCTATCTGCCGGTCTTACAAGCGGATTAAATGAAAAGAGTTATAAATTCATAGACAGGGAAACCGGAAAGATTATGCTCCTGAGGCCGGATATAACTCCTCAGGTTGCAAGAATGGCTGCAGGTATCCTTTCCAATGAACCAAAGCCGCTCAGGTTATGTTATTATGGCAATATCTTCAGATATGAGGAGGCCCACGCAGGCAGAGAGCAGGAGATATTTCAGGTAGGATGTGAACTTGCCGGCAGTGCCTCTCCTGAAGCAGATGCTGAGATGATAGCCCTGGCCTCAGAATCCTTAATGAGATTAAGGATTGAAGACTTTAAGATAGTTGTGGGCAATGTAAATTATTTATATGGAATTATTTCTTCTCTGAATAACTCTCCGGGAATTTCTATTTCACAGGAAAATGAACACTCATTAAAAGATGCTATAACCAAAAAAGACGCCGGGGAATTAGAGAATATCCTTAACAAGATTGGTCTATCAATAGAAACAAAAAGAAACCTGATCCAACTTCCGGATTTGTTCGGAGGTGATGAGATATTCAATAAGGCGGCTGATATCTCTGCAAATCAGGTATCTTATGATGCAATAAATAATTTAAAGGAGATATACTCAACTTTGTGTTATTATGGACTTAAAGATAAAATTATCTTTGACCTTTGTGATATAAGAGAGATTGACTATTATACAGGTTTATTCTTTGAGATTTTCTCACCAGGGATACCGTATCCGATTGGACGCGGGGGCAGATATGATAATCTGATTGGAAAGTTCGGATGCGAATCTCCTTCAACCGGTTTTGCTATTGATATTGAATCCATAATTAGATTGATAGAACTGAACAGCAGGGAAAAGTATATAAATAATAATGTTAAATATCTTATTACCGGAGAAGGAAAAGAAACTGCCGAGGCCATTAACATGGTTAGAGGATTGAGGATTAAAGGTTACAGCGCCATATTGGATACAGGACTTGCAGACATAGATTCATCAATTAGTTACGCAGCAAAAAACAATATTGAGAAGATCATTTATATTGAGGGTAAAAATAAAAAGCAGTTTTTTATTATTGATGTGAAAACAGGGAAAAAAACAAAGACCGAGAGAAATAAATTATATCCCCGATAGAGGCATTCGGGGATGACAGAAATGATCCTTTGAGAGACATAATGGACAGGTTCGGGACAGATTTAGAAGAAGCAATATATAAAGTTCCACCACAGAATATTGATGCAGAACAATCTATTCTTGGGGCGATACTTATTGAGAATGATGCTGTGTATAAGGCTGTGGAGATATTAAGTGTTGATGATTTTTACAAAGAGTCCCATAGAAAAATATTTCTTGCTATGATTGAATTAAGTGAGAAAAATGAGGCAATTGACCTCGTTACAATCACTGAATTCCTAAAAAAGAAAAATGACCTTGATATTGCCGGAGGGGCAACATACGTATCACAGTTATCCAACGCTGTTCCGACTGCGGCAAACATAAGGTATCATGCTAAGATAGTGCATGAAAAGGCGATACTGAGAAATTTAATCCACACGGCTACTGAGATTGTTACACGGGGCTATGAGGATACAAGGGATGTTGAGGAATTGCTTGATTATGCTGAAAATTCAATCTTCAGTATCTCAGAGAAAAAGATTAAACCCTCATTTACCCCTGTAAAAGAAATAATTAAAAACAGCTTTGAGGCCATAGAACGACTTTCTGAAAAAAAGGAGAGGGTCACAGGATCCCCCTCAGGATTTTTAGATCTGGACTTGATGACATCAGGGTTTCAACCGGCAGATTTAATTATAGTTGCAGGCAGGCCTTCTATGGGTAAAACTGCCTTCTGTCTTGGTATTGCCCAGCATGTTGGAATTGAGAAAGGTGTACCAGTAGCAGTATTCAGCCTTGAAATGGCAAAGGAGCAATTGGTAATAAGGATGTTGTGCTCAGAATCAAGGGTTGACTCTCATAAACTTAGGTCAGGGTTCCTGAGCAAGTCCGATTGGCCGAGACTTACTACTGCCGCAGGCCGTTTATCTGAGGCGCCTATATTCATTGATGATACAGCAGGTACATCAGTACTGGAGATGAAGGCAAAGGCAAGACGGTTAAAGGCTGAACATGGTTTAAGCCTTATAATTGTAGACTACTTGCAATTGATGAGCGGACGATCTGATAGAAGAAGGGGAGGATCCGACAACCGTGAACAGGAGATTTCAGAAATTTCAAGGTCTCTCAAGGCACTTGCAAAAGAACTATCAGTCCCTGTTATTGCACTTTCCCAGTTAAACCGTGCTGTAGAATCACGGCATGATAAGAGACCGATGCTTGCTGATTTACGTGAATCCGGTGCCATTGAACAGGATGCGGATGTTATTCTGTTTATATACAGGGATGAGGTATATAAACAGACTGATGAAAATAAAGGTATTGCAGAGATTATCATCGGCAAACAGAGAAACGGCCCTGTAGGGACGGTTAAGCTTGCATTTATAAATAGCTATACTAAGTTTGAGAATCTGGAGAAGACTCACGAAGAGACTTATTAGATGAACCTTATTAAAGGAAACATTATATATGAATAGCATTATAATCTTTTTAGCAGTCATTTCTATTTCATTAAGTGCATTAACTGCTTGTGCACCAACTAAAAGTGTTGTTATTCCGGAGCCGGCAGAAACCTCCTTAATTGCAGGGGATACACAGTCACAGGATAAAGCAGATAGAATCGCTTCACCTGAGGCATACTCAAGATTCCTTGATGGTTTCATGTCTGAACTATCAGGAAATTTTAAAGAAGCCCTTGAACGATATAAAGATGCCCTTTTGTATGATGAAGACTCTCTTTTTCTTTTATCCAGAGTTGCATCAATCCAGTCAAAAATGGGTAAATATAATGATGCAATTGAGACAATGAATAAATTAATACCACTTGCCCCAAATTCTGAAACAGCACTATTTCTCCTTGCTGAGATGTATTACAACACAGGGGATTTCAGTAAGGCTATAGAGATATATAACCGGATACTTGAGAAACATCCTGATAATGTTAGGGCCTACATTACTAAAGGTATTTCACTTGCCAAAATAAAAGAATATGAAAAGGGGATTGAATCTGTTAGAAAGGGCATAAAACTTGATAATGAAAAACCGATAAATTTTGTGTATCTTGGTGATATATACTTCGATAAAGGTGATTTTAAAAATGCAAGGAAAAATTATAAAAAGTCATTATCAGTAAATCCAGAATTTGAAATTGCGCATTTAAGGATAGGACAAACTTATTTAAAAGAAGGGGATTTTGATGCGGCTGAAAAAATATTTAAGAATATCTTATCCAAAATCAATCCATTCAGCCATGATGCCATTTCTCATCTTATTCAAATGTATGCTAAGAAGGGACGCACGTCTGATGCTATAGATGTACTTGAAAAGGCATTAGAATATAATCCCAGGGATTTAGATATAATTTTTAAATTGGCCCTATTATATAGGGATGATAAGAAATATTTAAAGGCTATAGAAAAGCTGCAAAAAATTGTTGCTTCAAAACCACAAGACGTCAAATATCGGGAGTACCTTGGGTTTTTATTAGAAGAAACAAAAGATTACGATAAAGCTCAGAAAGAATATGAAGCAATAATTGAAATTGAACCTGATAATGTACAGGCTTATCTTCATCTTGGATTCATTAATCTCAGAAAGGAAAATAAAGACGGTGCAATTAACGCATTAAATAAGGCAATCGAACTTGAACCGGATAGGCCTAATGCCTATTTTCTGCTTGGGATGATGTATTACCAGGATAAAGATTACAACAAAGCAAAGGAAGTATTTATTAAAGCTATTCAAGTCATCCCAAATGACCCGGAATTGCATTTTAATCTTGGAGTAATATACGATAAGGTTCAGGATTTTGACAATATGGTAGTTGAAATGAAAAAGACTATCGAGATAGATAGTTACCATGGAAACGCATTAAACTATCTTGGTTACAGTTATGCTGATAAAGGAATAAACATAGATGAGGCTATATCTTTGATAGAAAGGGCACTCAAGATTAAACCTGACAATGGCGCTTACATTGATAGTCTTGGATGGGCTTATTATAAGAAAGGCATGATTGATGAGGCAATTGAACAACTCAAAAAAGCTATTGAGTTATTACCCAATGACCCGACTGTCTTTGAACATCTTGGAGATATTTATCTGAAGAAGAATATGAAAGAAGATGCAAAAAAAGAATATATAAAGGCATTGGAGATGGATCTAAGTAATGAAAAATTGATCGAAAAGTTCAAAGATTCCGGTTTTGGGGATCCTAATGAAGATGAGAATCTAAAAAAGAAGTATGAAGAATACAATAAAAACAAATTAATAATGCCGGAAGTGCCTCAAGAAATAATCCCTTCAGAAGAAATACCTTTTTATCCAGAATAGTCTATAAATTTGTTTACTTCTATCTTACTTCTATCCAACAAAATAAAGTGCAGAGCAGTGACAATAATTGTCACTTTTAAGCATTTATACAATACATAATACTTTATAGTATTGTTGATATATTAATCATAACATATTGATATATCAAATATATTATATATGTATTTAATTATGGCATAATACCTGCATATTTACATTAATAAATATTTGAAAGGAGGTGAAATTTACCTCTAATAATTTTTATTTAATAACTGAAAGGAGATTAAAATGAAGAAGATTAGCAGAAATGAAAAGGGTTTTACCCTGATAGAATTAATGATTGTTGTTGCCATACTTGGCATTCTGGCAGCCATAGCTATCCCTAATTTTATGAGATTCCAAGCCAAATCAAGACAGGCAGAGTCTAAGACCAACCTTGGCGCTATTGGAACATCTGCAGAATCATGGCGCGCAGAACAGGGGACTTATGTTGTTGCTGCAATCGGCAACCTTGGATGGGCGCCACAAGGTACAGTTAGGTATTCGTACTGGTATGATGTTGCTGGAACTGCTACAGTAATTCCTCTTGGAGGTGCAACCTATAGTGGCGCGGGTGCTGACTTATCTGCTTCAGGTGGATGTAACAGGTCAACTGCCCCTGCTACCGCAGCAGTTACTGCTGCTGCCAGTACTTATGATGCTGCTACTAAAGGTGAAATTGATTCTGATGCCTCATGCGATGAATGGCATTACGACGAAACCCGTACCCTTGTTAATGATGTAAACGATGTAAGCAGTTAATATGGATTACATTTAACATAACAAACCATAATCCTTTATTAAGGGGTGCAATAATTGCACCCCTTTTGTTTTCCTGATATTATACTTAAACAAAAATGAAAAAGTCTATTTTATATAAGTCAAATGGCTTCACATTAATAGAACTTATGATCGTTGTGGTAATTCTTGGAATCTTAGCCACACTTGCAACCGGCAGCTTTCTTAGCTATCAGGCAAAATCAAAACAGGCTGAGGCAAAATCAAACATTAGTTCAATAGCAGAATCAGCGCTTGCTTACAAGGCAGAATATGGAACCTTTGTGACTGATTGGTCCGGCATCGGATGGCAGGCAAATGGTACAACCAGATACCGTTACTGGTATAATGGATTAGCTGCAGCAGGCACTCCTACAAACGCTGAAGCAGGAGTAGATTATTCTGACCCGGGTTCTACTGCAACAGTCAATACCATTATTGTAGGGTCAGTAGGAAATATTGATAGGGACGCATCTACAGACCAATGGCTCTATAATCAGGATAGGGTTTTTACAAACCTGCAAAATGATGTATCCACACCTTAAGAGCCGGATTTCATCTTTGAGACTAACCTTATATCTTGCCTCAATTTTGTCATTCCCGAAATTTTTTATCGGGAATCTATATCCCCGATAGAGGCATTCGGGGGCGACCTAAATGGATTTTAGGGTGAATATATATATTAAAATAAAATATTATATTATAGTTCTTTCAATAATAACCTTATTTATACCCATATATTTTCTTCAGACAAGGATAGAGACATATAAAGGTGTAGGACAAAAGATTGAAGAATTTATGTTGTTACCGAAAGGAGAATATCTTAAACCGGTTGTTCTTGGATATGAACAGCTTGCAGGTGATATTATATGGCTTAAAGTAATTCAGGTAATTGGTGACAAAACAGTGACGCCAAAAGCATATAACTGGGTATATCATGCGTTAGATGTTGTAACTACGCTTGATCCTAAGTTTTCTTACGTATATCAACTGGGTGGAGTAACTTTAGCCGTCCTGGCTCAACAACCTGACTTAAGTAATAAATTATTAATAAAGGGGTTTAAGGAAAACCCTGATGTATGGCAGATACCATTCTATATTGGATTTAATTATTTTTTCTATCTACAGGATTACAAACTTGCAGCAGAATATATGGCAAAGGCATCAGAACTTCCGGGACATCCGGAGTACCTTCCTAAGCTTGCTGCAAGGCTTTATGTACAGTCAGGAGACCCTGATGTTGCGATTGAATTTCTCTATAGAATGTACAAAGAATCAAATGATGAAAAGGTTAAGGAAAGCATTTCTAACAGAATAAAAGAAGTTACCGTAGAGAAGGATATTAGGATGCTGGAGGGGATAGTAAAAAAATACAAAGAGGCCAATAGGGCTTATCCGACAAAATTAACAGATCTTCTAACAAAAGGATATATCAGTAATATCCCATCTGAACCCTTCGGTGGGCATTACTTAATTAATCCTGTCAATGGAAATGTTTACAGTAGTATAGTTAAGAAAAGAATGAAGCTATTTATTAAGGGGCAAGAATAAAGAGTAAAAATGATAAGAACTATTATAAAGACTGAAGGACTTACAAAAGTCTTTAAGACCGGTTTCATGGGCAGAAAAATTACTGCGATAAGAAACCTGAATCTTGAGGTTAATAGCAAAGAAATTTTTGGTTTTCTTGGCCCGAATGGGGCTGGAAAAACTACTACCATAAAAATACTCATGGGGTTGATTTACCCAACAAGCGGTAAGGCATGGCTGTTAGATAAGGAATTGGGTAATGTAGAAGTTAAAAGGCGGATTGGCTTCCTTCCTGAACAACCTTATTTTTATGACTATTTGACTTCAGAAGAGTTCTTAAAGTTTTATGGTCAATTGTCAGGAATTCATAAAGATTCTCTTAGGGATATTATTCCTTCACTACTTTCCACAGTAGGGCTTGAAAAAGCAAAGGGTCTGCAGTTACGAAAATTCTCAAAAGGAATGCTTCAAAGAATCGGTATTGCACAGGCTATCATGAATCATCCGGATTTGGTTGTATTAGATGAACCTATGTCAGGTCTTGACCCTATTGGAAGAAAAGAGATACGTGAACTGATTTTAAAATTGAAAGAAGAAGGGAAAACTATATTCTTCAGTACACATATAATCCCTGATGTTGAACTTATTTGCGATCGTGTCGGCATCCTGATCAATGGAGAGCTTGTAAATGTTGGAAGATTAGACAACATTATTGATACAAAGGTTAAACATATTGAGGTCATTGCAAGTGGTATAACTAAAGAAGAATTGACTTCTATATCTCAGACAGGGATATCTATTTATGAGAGCTATGACAGGATATCAATCAAAGTTCAGGATGAACTCTCCCTTGAAATCGTATTGAAATTAATATTAGCAGGAAAGGGTAGAGTAGTATCAGTAATACCTCATCGCGAGACCTTAGAAGAACTATTTATTAAAAAGACTGGAGTAATTTCTTCTTGAACATCATTGTAATAGCTATAAATACATTCAAAGAGGCAATAAGGGATAAGATTCTCTATAATCTCCTATTCTTTGCACTGCTTTTAATAAGTCTATCTCTTCTATTTGCGACTTTAACAGTTGGAGATCGCTCAAAAATTATCATTGATCTGGGTCTTGCAAGTATAAATGTCTTTGGATTACTGATCTCTGTATTTCTTGGTATTGGGCTGATTAGTAAGGAGATTGAGAAGAGGACAATCTTCACCATCATTGCAAAACCTGTCCCTCGTTATCAATTTCTTGCGGGCAAATACATAGGCTTACTGATAACGGTTACTGTAAATACTATTATTATGGGAATTGGTCTTTACCTTGCACTTATGTTAAATGAATATCTGTGGGGTCATGGCGTTAGAAATGTAAACGTTGATATTTGGAAGGCTATCTACCTGATATTAATAGAGTTTATGGTTATGACTGCAATTGCAATACTATTTTCAACATTCTCAAGCTCCTCTACGTTAAGTGCAATCTTTACTTTAGCCGCTTATGTAGTTGGTCATCTTACAGAGGACATAAAACTTTTAGGTGATAAGGCCGCAAATATTCCTACTAAAACAGTGACAAATTTTATATATTACCTTCTTCCTAATCTCGACAATTTCAATATAAAGGGCCGTGTAGTTTATGGATTACATATCCCTCTTTCTTATATTACTTTTGTTACTATATATGGATTGCTTTATATTGCCTGCCTGCTTTTACTGGCCGGTATAATATTTCAAAAAAGGGATTTTAAATAAGCCTACAGATTTTTGTTAAACGTTAGCACTATTTCTCGTCTTTGGCTTTCCCTTTATTTGAGTAGTCAGTAATATACCAACCGCTTCCTTTAAACTGGAGTCCGGCCGCTGAAATTATTTTGTTTGTTGCACCGGAACACTTTGGGCACTTGGTAATCGGCGGGTCACTGACCTTCTGGATTGCTTCAAATATATGTCCGCATTCATCGCATTTGTATTCATAGATGGGCACTGGTTAAAACACCTCCTTTTTAATTTTATTGTTAAAGTTGATATGGATTATTTCAGATTCTTTAATGCTGTTTCTATCCTGTCCATACCTTTTTCAATGTTTTCCATAGACGATGCAAAAGAAAGCCTCATATAACCAGGGGCACCGAATGCCTCACCGGGAACAGCGGCAACCCTTGCCTCATTTAACAAATATTCTGATAACTTGACTGTTGAATCTATCAAAATATCCCCAAATCTTTTTCCAAGAATTCCTTTTACATCAGGAAAAACATAAAAAGAACCTTTAGGCATTATGCATGTAATACCTTCTATCTTCATTAATCTGTCAAAAATGTAATGACGGCGGCGGTCAAATCTTTCAACCATCATTTTAACAAAGTCCGCAGACCTGCCGCTGATCGCCTCAACAGCAGCCTTCTGGGAAATCGAAGCAGGGTTTGATGTGCTTTGGCTTTGCAAGTTCCCCATGGCCTCTATGATATATGTTGGACCTGCCGCATACCCTATTCGCCAGCCTGTCATGGCATAAGACTTGGAGACTCCATTTACTATTATTGTTAGGTCAAAGATATTCTTATTTAAGGAAGCAATACTTACCTGCTTAAAGCCATCATAAACAATTTCGTTATAAATTTCATCAGAAATAACATAAAAGTTATTTCTGACTGCAATCTCGGCAATCTTTTCCAAATGAGGAAGGTCATAAGCCGATCCAACCGGATTAGAGGGTGTATTGAGTATCAAAGCCTTAGTTCTTGAAGTTACCGCAGACTCAAGCACTTCAGGTTTAAGTAAGAATTCATCTTCCTCAAGTGTATCAACAATCACCGGTTTTGCACCGCTCAATAAAACCTGCTCAGGATAGGTAACCCAGTAAGGCGCCGGAATTATTACTTCATCACCTTCTTCAAACAGGGCCATTGCGATGTTATAAAGACTGTGCTTTGCACCGCAGGAAATAAGGATATCCTTTGATTTATATATGAGGCCATGCTCTTTTGAAAGTTTGTCGGCAACAGCCTGCCTTAATTCCTCAATACCTGAAGAAGGCGTATATTTTGTAAAACCCTCTTTTATTGATAAAATGGCAGATTCTTTAACCCCATCCGGTGTATCAAAATCAGGTTCACCGGCGCTGAAACTTATAACATCAATACCATCTTTCTTCATAGCCTTTGCCTTTGCCTCTAATGAAAGGGTAGGGGAGGGCTTAATCATTGAAACACGTTTAGCAAGAGACATTATTTTCACTCCTTATTTCTTGAACTTTAACTTTAACATATCATTTGCAACACTTGGAACTAATGAGGATATATCTCCTCCAAAACTGGCAACAACCTTTATAATGCTTGATGTAAGATATGAATATTCTTCACTCGGCATCAAGAACACTGTTTCTATATCAGAATCAAGCTTTCTATTCATGAGTGCCATCTGGAATTCGTATTCAAAATCGGATATAGCCCTTAGTCCTCTTATAATTACAGTTGCATTCTGCTTTTTGGCAAAATCAACCAGAAGTCCATCAAAGGTTTTAACACTGACATTTGGAGTAGAGCCTAAACATTCTTTTACCATTGAAATTCTTTCTTCAAGTGAAAACAACGTGGTCTTTTTTGGGTTAGGTCCTATGCCGACTATAATATGATCAAAAGACTTCAGACTCCTGATAATAATATCTATATGACCATTTGTAATAGGGTCAAATGTACCTGGATATATTGCTGTTACTGTCATTAAATCTCTAACTTTCCAAACACTTTTCTATAAACAGTTAAAGTAGTGTCTCCATATTTATAGTCACGGTATTTATTAAACTCTTTCATAGTTCCTGCTAATAATATTCTGGAAGAATGTTCAATTACCAAAACACCGTAATCAGGAATATTAACATTTGTGGTAATTTTCTGCAAGAGAATATCTATATTAGAGATATTGTATGGCGGGTCTGCAAAGACGACATCAAATGGCCGTTCTTTAAATGAAAGAGATTCGATTAATTTGTATATGTCACTTGATATAACCTCTGATTGCTGAAATAAATTACAGGTATTCAGATTTTCTCTGAGTATTTTAATATGTTTTATATCTGATTCTACAAACGTGACAAATTGAGCGCCTCTGCTTAATGCCTCAATACCCACTGCACCGCTTCCGGCAAATAAATCAAGGAAGCGTGAGCCTGTAATTATATCAGTATCTAAAATATTAAATAAGGATTCTCTTACTTTATCTGATGTAGGACGTATTCTGTTCCCGTTGGGGACATTGAGCAACTTACCCTTTAATTTACCGCCAATAATCCTTAACATACATATTTTACCTTTCAGTAAAATATAGGAACTTTATGATATATAAAATAGAAAATCAAGTGGTGATAAAGACAAGGGTGAGTATTTTGGCCAAGCGGATGGGATAAACCTTATATTCTTAATTACTTAAATCTTCATCGAATTAAACAAGCCATTCATAAAAGTTGGTGACTTCTTGTTTTGTAATATGGTGTTGTCAACAATTGTGCCACAATTGATACAACGCCATGCGTAGAATACCAGAGAGTAATCTGTAAGCCTTTCGTTTGTCATGAACCCGCCACATTTGGGACAATGCATTTGTTGTTTCCCCTTTCTTAATTAACCGATTATTTATAGTTAATGCAAAGATAGTACCATATATATTATTAAAGGATGATTAGAGTTGTTTGACAACTTTAAAATGTCGTAATAGACCGATAAATCATATAGTTATGACATTTAACTAAGAGGAATAATAAAGAATTCATCTGTTAATTTGGGGATGTAATTTTTAAAAAAGTGACAAAAACCTGTTAATATTAAATTAAATTTTAACATTTTTTTGTCACTGGCCTTCGTGGTAAAATCTAATAGATTTAATTTATGTAACGTCTGATAATGTATATTATGTTAAGTTTATTTAGTGAGGTTCTTGCGAAAGTCTGTATGTCCCCGAAATCTTCTATCCCCGATAGATGCATTCGGGGACATACAGATATGATTTTTTGTTATAAAACAAAACTTCCCGCTTAAAACATGCGGGAATGACAGCATTTTGGGCTCTATTGCAAGAGCCTGTAGTGTTTCGTAGGCAATCTTTTGCTTCTTGCATCTATCAATCATCTTACTTCTTACTCTACAATCCTCTTACCTATGCCTAAACCCTTGCCTTCGGCCTTTTATTCGCTTCCAGAATCCTTTTCCTGATTCTGATGGACTTAGGTGTTACCTCAACCAGTTCATCCTCTTTGATGCACTCTAAGGACTGTTCAAGGGTCATTAGTCTTGGCGGTACTAACTGCAATGCCTCGTCTGAACCTGATGCACGCATGTTTGTCTGTTTCTTTTCCCTTACTACATTAACATCCAGGTCATTATCCCTTGAGTTTTCACCGACGATCATCCCCTCATAAACCGGGGTACTTTCCCTTACAAATAGTGTTCCCCTTGGTTGTAAATGAAATAGTGCATAAGCAGTGGTGCTGCCTGTCCTGTCTGAGATAAGGGCACCTGTCTTACGTGTTGCTATTTGTCCGCACCAAGGTTCATATCCGTCAAACAGATGATTCAGAAGTCCGGTACCTCGTGTGTCAGTCAGAAATTCCGACCTGAAGCCGATTAAACCCCTTGATGGTATCCTGTATTCAAGCCTGACCCTGCCATGTCCATTATTCTGCATCTTCTGCATCTTACCCTTTCTGATGCCGATCTGCTGTGTTACTACTCCAACAAAATCCTCCGGTACATCTATCACAAGATGCTCCATAGGTTCATGTAAAACGCCATCTATCTCTTTGGTTATAGTTTCAGGCATCGAGATTGACATCTCATACCCTTCACGCCGCATCATCTCTATAAGTATTGCAAGCTGTAACTCACCTCGCCCCATAACCTTAAAGGAATCAGTGCTGCCGAAATCAACTTTAATGGAAACATTATAAAGGAGTTCCTTCTCAAGCCTCTCCCTTAAATGTCTTGATGTAACAAACTTACCTTCTTTTCCTGCAAATGGTGATGTGTTTATGGAAAAGACCATTGATATTGTCGGCTCATCTACCTTGATCCTCGGCAGAGGTTTGGGATTTTCAATGTCAGTAATAGTATCCCCTATATTTATCCCTTCAATCCCTGCAAGTGCGATAATATCTCCAAGATATGCACTCTTTGTGTCTATCCTTTCAAGTCCTTTAAATGTATAGAGGGTTGTTATCTTTGTTGGTGTCTTCTTCCCGTCATGGCTAATCATTGCTACCTGGTCACCTACTTTAACACTCCCTGAAAATATCCTGCCTATTGCAAGCCTGCCCACATAATCGCTATAGTCAATATTTGTTACGAGTATCTGCAGTGTCCCCTCCGGATCTCCGGTTGGTGGAGGAATTACCTTCAGGATAAGGTCAAATAGGGGTATCAGATCACTTGCATCATCATTAAGGTCAAGCTTCGCAATCCCCTTCTTAGCATTGGTATAGACAACAGGAAAGTCAAGCTGTTCCTCTGTGGCATCAAGGTCAATGAACAGGTCATAAACCTCATTCAGCACCTCCTGAATCCTTGCATCAGAGCGGTCAATCTTGTTTATAACAAGCACCGGAGGGAGTCCCAGCTCAAGTGCCTTTTTCAAGACAAACCTTGTCTGTGGAAGCGGGCCTTCTGATGCATCTACCAGCAACAGAACTCCATCCACCATCTTCATGGTCCTCTCAACCTCTCCTCCAAAGTCTGCATGTCCGGGGGTATCAACGATATTTATCTTGACCCCCTTGTAATCTATGGCAGTATTCTTTGCCATAATAGTGATACCCTTTTCCTGCTCAAGGTCAATATTATCCATCACCCTCTCCTGAACCTTCTCGTTGGCCCTGAATGTCCCGGTCTGCCTAAGCATTGCATCAACAAGTGTAGTCTTACCATGGTCAACATGGGCAATTATTGCTATATTCCTTAATCCATTTTCCATAATTTAATCCCGCCTTTTCTTTAGTGAGGTTCTTGCAAAAGTCCCAAAATGCTGTCATTCCCGCATGTTTTTAGCGGGAATCTATTATTTTTTTAATAGTAAACATATCCCCGATAAAGGATTTCGGGGATGACAGAGACTTTTGCAAGAGCCTCTAGTTGTTGTTTTTTTCTTTCTTGCTTCTTGCCTCTTGCATCTAACTTCTTGCCTCTTGCTTCTTACTTCTGCCTATTTAAATCTATGCCTTCCCATCTTCTCCCTCAGTTCATGCATCTTCTCAAACTGTTTTGGATATCTTGCTTTTATTCTCAGCATGTACCCCCTGATGGTCTTACTTGATCTTGAAAGCATAACCACTCCAATAATAAAAGGTATAAAACCAGGGATAATCGGGAGTAAAAACCCTATTATTCCTAAAAATATAAAAACTATTCCGCCGACAAAATAAAATGACCGTTTAACCATAATCTAAAACCACAGCTAACCCTCCCCCTAACCCACTCCCGTCAAGGGAGGGGGGATAAAGCTATGTACCCTCTCCCCTGGCGGGAGAGCTGCAATTAAATTCCTACCAAATTCCTCCCCCCACTCCTTTGCGGGGGGAGGCAGGAAGGGGGCACGGTGAGGGGGTATTATTTTCATCATCCTTTATGAGCCGACAGCTCACATCGATTCTTTGATTATATCAATTTCTTCTTCTGTGATATTTCCCTCAAGGATCCTGAAACCGTGCATCTCTATTTCTTTATTATCATTTATAGAGATTATTATGTATACTGCCTCAGGATAGTAGGCGAGTCTTACATCAGTCTGAGACGGATATGCCGGGTGGTTAGGGTGAGAATGGTATATTGCTGTTATTTCAATTTCATTGGTTCTCATCTCTTTAAAGGCCTTTATCTGTTCTTTAGGGTCCATGAGATAAGTTACCTTAGATTCATCAATATTCTTAATCCTGTAGTTGTTAGTTATCTCGTTATTTATACCTCCAAGTATTCCACAACATTCAAGAGGAAAATCCTCCTTTGCATGTGCAATCATATCTTCATAAATTATTAATGGTATTTTCAGCACGTTGGTGAATCTATCTTAATACGCAGCTTTGTTCATAGTCGAGAAGCTTTGTTATCTTCTGTTCCTTGCCGCATAAAGGACAGTTGGGATCTTTCTGTGTTTTTACCTTTAGGAAAGTCATGTCAAGGGCACTGTATATCAGCAAGTGTGATGCAAGTGAACTGTGCAGGCCTATAACTTCTTTCACAGCCTCTGTAGCCTGAATCACGCCGACTGTACCTGCAAGCACCCCAAGCACACCTGCCTCCTGACAACTTGGGACAAGCCCCGGTGGCGGCGGCTCAGGATACAGACAGCGGTAACACGGATGCCCTGCATGTGGCTTAAGTGTTGTCACCTGCCCTTCAAACCTGAATATGCTCCCTGATATAAGGGTTTTGCCTGTAAAGAAACACGCATCATTGATAAGAAATCTGGTAGGGAAATTATCGGAGCCATCAAGCACAATATCATAATCTTTTATTATTTCCAGTATATTCTCTGAGGTAAGCCTCTCCTGATATGTGACAACATTGACGTCAGGGTTTAATGCCTCAAGTGTCTCCTTTGCTGAATCAACCTTAGGACGGTTAAGTGTTTTTGTGGAGTGAAGTATCTGCCTCTGAAGGTTCGAGAGGTCTACAATATCATTATCAATAATACCAAGTGTACCGACCCCTGCTGCTGCAAGATAAAGCGCCGCAGGAGACCCAAGTCCGCCGGCTCCGGTTATAAAAACCTTTGATTGCAGTAACTTCTTCTGCCCCTTCCCACCAACCTCCGGAAGGATTATATGCCTGCTATATCTCTTAACCTGCTCATCCGTAAATTCCATTTGTTTCCCTCTGTTTTTCTTGCTTAATCTTTAACCCATCCCCACCCTAACCCTCCCCTTGAAGGGAGGGAATAATCTTAGCACCCTCTCCCTCAGGGAGAGGGTACGGGTGAGGGTGGGGTTTTATTTGTATTTTCTTGCTTCTAACTTCTTGTTCCTGCGCTTAGATTACTCTATGATGTTCCGTTCTATCGGTTCCACCTTAACACCCTTAGCCTTTAATGATTCAACTGCGTGTTCTATTTCGGTAGAATCACCTGTAAGTTCAAGTTCAACCCAGCCTGTCTTTTCCCTGACATCTGCGCGCCTGACATTTGTAACCACCTTGTACTCATGGCCAATCTGATAAATAATCGGCTCCTTTATCTTATCTTCAGGAAAACTGATCCTTATCTTATAACTTGCCATTATCTGCCTCCTCCTGCAATAGCAGGTACTATCGAAACCTCATCACCATCTGCCAGTACTGTCTCTCTTCCCTGCTTGAATCTTATATCCTCTTCATTTACATATACATTAAGAAACCTGCGGATATTTCCGGTCTCATCGCATAATCTCTCTTTCATCCCCGGATATGTATTCTCAAGGTTTATAAATAATTCATCAATTGTATTACCTGCACCATCTATTTCCCCTTTGCCATCAGTCAACTTCCGTAAGGGAGTTGGAATCCTTACCTTAATCGCCATAGTTTTCTCCAATTTAATTCTTAACCCCATCCCCACCCTAACCCTCCCCTTGAAGGGGAGGGAATCAAAATTGATGCTAACCCTCTTCCTTTAAGGGTGGGAATAAACTTAGCACCCTCTCCCTCAGGGAGAGGGTTAGGGTGAGGGTGGGGTTTTTATATGTTTGTCTTTCTTCTTACTATTCACTATTCACTATTCACTGTCCTTTGATCGCCTTCTCAAAGCAATCGAGTGATGGGTCAATCCTTACCACATCGCCGACCGCATTAATCACGGCCTCCTGTGTCTTTAACCCGTTGCCGGTAACATAAGCTACTACTGTCTCGTCTTTCGGCAGAAGACCCTTCTTTGCCAGTTTTTTTAACACTGCTATGGTCACGCCGCCTGCTGTCTCGGCAAATATTCCCTCAGTCCTTGCAAGGAGCTTGATCCCTTCTACAGTCTCTTCATCTGTTGCAACATCAAATGCACCCTTGCTCTCGTGAACTGCCCTTAGTGCATAGTATCCGTCAGCAGGATTACCAATGGCTATGGACTTTGCAATGGTCTTTGGTTTTACCGGTGTTACAAAATCCCTGCCCTCTCTGTATGCAGTTGCTACAGGCGAACATCCTTCCGCCTGAGCACCATTGACCCTTGTGTGCACACTGTCTATCAAACCAAGTTTATGCATTTCATTAAAGCCCTTCCATATCTTGGTCAATAGAGAACCTGATGCAACCGGTACAACTACATGGTCAGGGGCTTTCCATCCAAGCTGTTCTGCTGTCTCATAAGCAAGGGTCTTTGAACCTTCTGCATAATATGGTCTTACATTTATATTCACAAATGCCCAGCTATACTCTCCCGCAACCTCACTGCACAGCCTGTTCACATCATCATAATTACCATTTACAGCAACCACTGTCGGGGAGTAAATAAGGCTCCCAAGTATCTTCCCTGCCTCAAGGTCACCGGGTATAAACACATAACACTCAAGCTTTGCCTCTGCCGCATGAGCAGCAACGGAATTTGCAAGATTACCGGTTGAGGCACAAGCAACAGCAGAGAAACCAAGCTCTTTAGCCCTTGTGATTGCCACTGCAACAACCCTGTCCTTGAATGAAAGTGTCGGATGATTTACAGTATCATTCTTTATGTAGAGTTTGTTTAACCCAAGCTCTGCACCGAGGTTTTTTGCCTCAACAAGAGGCGTCAATCCTGCATGTAACCCTACCGTAGGAAGCCCCTCTATCGGCAGTAGGTCAAGATAACGCCACAAACTTTTAGGGCCGTTCTGAATCTTCTCCCTGCTGATACTCTTCTTTATCTCTTCGTAATTGTAGTCAACCTCAAGAGGGCCAAAACAAAACTCGCACACATGCAGGGCCGCCGCCGGATACATCTTGCCGCACTCCCTGCACTTCAAACCTTTAATCTTATTTTTTAAAACGTCAGATTCTGCAAACTTCCTGTTCATAGTCTATTAGCTCTTTTATTGTTGGGTTATCCCCGCATACGGGGCAATTTGGATTCTTCTTCACTCTAATCTGCCTGAACTCCATCTTCTGTGCATCAAAAGTCATTAAACGATTCGTCAGCGGATCGCCGATACCAAGTATCAGTTTCAGCGCCTCTGTAGCCTGTATAGTCCCTATTACACCTGCAAGTACACCGACAACACCGGCCTCCTGACAGGTCGGTATCAGCCCAGCCGGCGGAGGGCTGTTGAATATGCACCTGTAACATGCAGACTTGTGAGGTACAATCGAAATTGCCTGTCCTACAAATCTCAGGATCCCGCCATGCACAAGAGGTTTTCCTGCAAATACAGCCGCATCATTTGCAAGAAATTTAGCAGAGAAATTATCAGTACCATCAATGATTACGTCGTATTCTTTGAAAAGTTCAAGTGCATTCTTTGAGGTCAGCAGTTCCTGATATGTATTGACCTTTACATCAGGATTGATCGCCTCTATCTTCTCTTTTGCAGATATTACCTTTGGCTTGTCAATGTCAGGCGTGTAATGGATTATCTGGCGTTGTAAATTGGAGAGGTCTACAACGTCCCCGTCAATTATACCGATAGTCCCCACACCAGCCGCAGCAAGATAAAATGCCGCCGGTGAACCAAGCCCGCCTGCCCCGATAACCAGCATCTTTGACTGGAGCATCTTCTTCTGCCCCTTGCCGCCGACCTCCGGTAATATTATATGCCTGCTGTATCTCTTAACCTGTTCGTCTGTAAAACCCATTTGTTCCTCTTGGTTATTAAGAAAACCCCCATCCCCACCCTACCCCTCCCCTTGAAGGGGTGAAATTAACTTAGCCGCCCTCTCTCCCTCAGGGAGAAGGTCAGGGTGAGGGTGGGGTTAATCTATGCCCCTCTCACATCCTAAAATACTTTTCAATACTAATATACCGTTCCCCTGTATCCGGCAGAACAGTCACTACATTCTTCTCAGGGCCAAGTCTCTTTGCCAGTTCCATTGCAGCGAAGACGTTTGCCCCAGAGGATATGCCGACCATCAGGCCCTCTTCCCTTGCGAGGAACTTTGCGGTCTCAAATGCGTCTTCATCAGTAACATGGATAATCTCATCAATAATTTCCCTGTTCAACACCTTTGGGATAAAGCCTGCCCCGATTCCTTGTATCTTATGAGGCCCAGGTGAGCCGCCGGACAATACCTGTGATGTTGCAGGTTCAACTGCCGCAATCTTAATTGAACTGTTCTTACCTTTAAATACCTCTCCAACTCCTGTAATAGTGCCGCCTGTCCCAACACCTGCAACAAAGGCATCAACCTTTCCGCCTAATGCCTCCCATATCTCAGGTGCAGTAGTCTTTTTGTGACCTTCCGGATTTGCAGGGTTTGAAAACTGGTCAGGCATATAGTAATTTGGATTTTCTTTAAGCAGTCTCTCTGCCTCGATTATGGAACCCTTCATGCCATCTATTGCAGGGGTTAATATAACCTCTGCCCCGAATGAGGCAAGCAGTCCGAACCTTTCCGTACTCATACTCTCCGGCATTATCAGTATTGCCTTGTAACCCTTTACTGCGGCTACGAGTGCGAGACCTATACCGGTATTGCCGCTTGTCGGCTCAACAAGTGTATCTCCGGGATGAATCCTGCCGGCCTTTTCAGCCGCCTCTATCATGCTGAGACATATACGGTCTTTTATGCTTCCACCCGGATTACTTGACTCCAGCTTTGCATAAATATTTCCGCCTGCCTTTTCAGAAGACTTTGCGAGTTTAATCAGAGGCGTGCTTCCTATTAAGGATAATGCATTATCAAAAATTCCTTTGTTCATTTAATTAATGCCTCCCCCCATGAAATAGAGAAACTCAATCTCATCGCCTTCTTTTAAGAAAGTAGTTTCATATTGTTCACGTTCAATCAGTTCAGTGTTCACCTCAACAGCCACCATCCTCGGTTCAACATTCTTAGACCTCAGAATATCAAGTATCGTCTTTTCCTGAATATCCTCAGCCTTTCCATTTATCTTAACCTGCATTTACACATCCCCCATTTTGAGTAATCTCAATTACAAGAACATATAAAATAACAATTTTGGTTCAATATTGTCAAGTGGTAAGCACAATAATTACAAATGCGATATATAGCAGACCATTAACAATGAAAAGCGGCGGGGTCATTTTTATCCTTTTCCTGACAAGCAGATATACCCACGAACCTGCCAGTATGGTAATAATACTGCTTGTTGTCACTGTAAGGTTAGTTGTCCAGGGTGTGAGAAATATACCGATTGCCGGAAGCAGACTCCCCTGAAACACCATTGCCCCTGTGATGTTTCCGATAGCAATGGTATCTTTACCTGCCCTGATCCATGTAATGCTGTTTATCTTTTCAGGAAGCTCTGTGGCAATGGGGACTATCAAAAGAGAGAGTGCTATCACCGGAATACGAAATGCCCCTGCAAGGTGTTCAACGCCTACTACAAACCCTTTAGCCCCTGCGACAATAAGAGAGAGAGCAACCAGAAGCTGGACAACAACAAATAACATGTGGTCTTTAAATATTGCAGACAAATAAAGATTTTTACTTTCCTCAGTCGCATGACCGTCATTAACAAGAGCCTTGCTGGATTTTACAGTCTCGAGTATGTAATAAAAATAGGTCAGTACCAGCAGAATAGCTACAAATATTCGTAAAAGCCTCCATGCGGGCGGTGTAAAGGCAACAATGAATGACAGTGAAAAAACAAATAGAAAAAACTCCAAGTCCCGTTTAAGACCGGAATACTCAGGAGAGATGTATGACCTGTTCCGTCTTCTCTTAAAAACATAAGCCGCTCCGCCGGCAAGAAACATGGCAAGAGTAGAAAGCATGAACGGTGCACCGAGTATGGCACCCACACCGACCTCTTCCTTTATTGCTGCCGAGTTTCCGGCAAAAATAGCAACAAGAGGTACCATTGTCTCAGGGAGGGCAGTACCGACTGCGGCGAATATACTCCCGGTTACGCCTTCTGAAAACTCGAGCTTTGCACCGAGAGATTCGATTGCATTGGTAAAAACTTCTGCGGCAATAACAATAACAATCAGGGATACTAATAGAATTATCAGGTTGTAAGTCATTTAATTTCCTTACATCCTGACCCCTTCTCCTATATCATCATACAGGCTTTTATAATATTCAGGAAGCGTCTCTCCCTTTTCATTTTTCACAACAAAGGTAACGCCGGTTAACTCCTGTATGCAAAATGCCCCTGTAATTATGTCCTTGAGGCAATCCTTGTTATCGTCCCTCTGCTGTTGAGTTAGGACTAACTTCTCAGGAAAGGTATACTTCCTCCCAATCTCCCTTTTAAGCTCCTCCCTGCCCTGCCTGATAGTTAGCTCAAATTTCCCATCTGATAATACCCGTTCAAGAAAAACAATATGCATACTTCCCTCCTGTTTATTTCAGTATATTTAAATTGTAGAGTTTATTGTAACCTAATATGGGATAAATATTCAAGATTCTTTACCCCACCCTCACCCTAACCCTCTCCCTGAGGGAGAGGGAATTTTCGGGGGGACTAAGCAAGCTCCCTGAGGGAGAGGGAGCTTGCTTAGTCCCTCCCCTTCAAGGGGAGGGTTAGAGCTTGCCCCCGAAGAAGTAATCGGGGGGTGGGGATGGGGTTATTCCAACGTCCTCAAAAACGCCGCCACTACCCCCTGATCGAACTGTGTGCCTGAACACCTTTTCAGCTCATCAACTATGACCTCAATCGAACGGCCTTTCCTGTACGGCCTTTCTGCACCCATTGCATCCACTGTGTCTGCTACTGCAAGTATCCTTGCGTGTAAGGGGGGGATATCTTCTCCCTGCAAGCCGTCAGGATAACCGGTGCCGTTATAGTATTCATGGTGGTGTTTTATGGCGGGTATGACATTATAGAGAAATTTTATCGGCGACAGGATTTCTGCACCTTTTGACGGATGAGACCTCATAATCCTTATCTCTTCATCATTAATTTTTCCCGGCTTATCAAGTATTGCCTCGTAAGTGCCAATCTTTCCGACATCATGAAGCAGACCTGTTAATTCTATATCCCGTAAATCTTTCTCAGACAGCCCCATCTCTTTAGCAATATCCCCGGCATACTTTGTAACCCTTTTAGAATGACCTGAGGTCCATGTAGATTTTGCATCTATTGCAGATGATAATGCAGTAACCACGCCCATAAAGAGGTCTTCGAGGTCTGAAACGAGCCTTGAATTCTCCATTGCTATCCCAATCTGGGAGGTGAGATTCTCTAATGTTTTTAGATCAGAAGGAGTAAAGGCCGCCTGCCGTTTTGAACCTAAGGATATAATCCCTGTAACCTCGCCTTTAACTGTCAGCGGAACCCTGATGTCAGATAAGAAACCATCTTCGATAAGCAGCTTTTCAAGCAAAAGCGGGGATTTTATATGAAGAAGATTCTGATTGTACTGCGGCCTGCCTGTATCCAGCACCTCCTTTGTAATGGTATCTGTAAACTTTACAAAAAAACCTTTTTTGGCAAATGATGTCCCAAAGGCGGCCGCTACTTCAAAAATCTGTTGCTCTTTATTAACTAAAACAACAGTCATCCTATCGCATGGGATAAGTCTTCCGATCATCCTTACTGTCGTGTCAAGTATGTCCTGCGGTTCAAGTGTTGACAGAATAGTCCTGTCAGTCTCATGCATTATCTGAATAGCCTCAATCTTATGAGAGAGTTCAATTGTCTTTTCCATTGAACTCCTGTAGAGCCTCGCCTGCTCAAGGGCTGTTGTAATCTGGTGTGATAAGCCCTGTAAAAGCTTCCTGTCCCTTTCGCTGAACTCTCTATGGTTCTTAAAAACACAAATCACAAGCCCAAGGATACTATCTTTACTTATCAAAGGGATAAAAATTAAGGTACTATTTTTTTCAATCCATGTTAGAACCTCAATGGGTTTGGACTGCGGCCGGCTATGGTGCTTATTTTTCGTCTTTATAGTCATATCAAACGGCGGAGGTATGATAACCGCTTCTTTTAATTTCAATGCCCATTTTACGTATTCAAGGTTTTTATCAATTGCCTCAGTCCTGAAAAGGGAGACCGCCTTTTTGTCAAGATTATATGACTCTAACGGCCTGAAGCAATTTGCCTCATCATCATAGAGGTATGAAAGGCTAATGTCATTCTTCAGGATATTAAACATGCAATGAAGGACACGCTGCATTAATTTATTAATATCAGTCAACTGTGCCGTTGCCTCTGCAATCATAAGCAGGTGAGTGTTGATCTCCGTCTCCTGTTTTAATGTCTGATATGCACCCTTCAGCTCTGTAATGTCCTCTATAACATGGATGAAATATTTATGTTCTCTTTCATTTTGTTTCAAAAGATATGACTTAACCTTAAAAACCTTTGATATTGATGGGACTTCAAGCTCTTCTTCAGACTCAGATAACTCATGCTCTTTATGGCAGATGCCCTGCGGGCCGAATAACTTAGGAAAGATATAATAATACGGCTGACCGATAATTTCCCCGAAAGGGGTTTCTGAAATCTTCTGATACTCCGTATTTGCCTTGATTATCCTGAAATCTTCATCGTGTATAAATATAGGGTCAGAGATGGAATCAAACGTCCCAATCCACTCCTTCTGAGCCATCGTAATCTTTGATGACGACTCATTAAGGTCCTCAAGCATATACAAAAGTGCACGGCGTTCATCCTCAATTTCCGTCTGTTGATTGCGATGCTCATGCAGTTTGTCCCGTAAAGAAGCAATCTCAAGCTCCTTCCGTGCAAGCTCAGATTTGAGGAGAGAGAGATCAGTTTGGACATCTAATTCATTCACTTTCATGATAATAATTGCCTTTCTTACCCCACCCTCACCCTAACCCTCTCCCTGAGGGAGAGGGAATATGAAAAGGTACTAACTCTCTCCCTGAGGAAGAGGGAATAGAAGATGAGAGACCCTCTTTTAATTCCCTCTCCTTCAAGGGGAAGATTAGGTACATCTTTAATTCCCTCCCCTTCAATGAGAAGATTAGGTACATCTTTAATTCCCTCCCCTTGAAGGGGAGGGAATTTAAAGGTAGAACGTCAGCCATTCTTCTATTCCCTCTCCCTCAGGGAGAGGGTTAGGGTGAGGGTGGGGTTCAATGGCGATGTCTTTTATCTTCCCGTTCGTCTTTCACCTACCGATTCTCCGCACGTTCAACGGCATCCAGAAACACATTCACATAATTTGATGACGGGATAAGGAGGAGTAAAAATGTTTTTATACTCTCCTTTGTAACTGTAAACAGGTTCTCAATCATCACTATTTGCGGGCTTGCCATACTCTCCTCAGCAATGGATTCATCTATAAGTGATGAGAACATATCCATTGCAACCGATGGGATAGAGTGATAAACATTCAGCCTGGCTATTTCGTATATGGTTGTAAGGTAAACCCCTGCCACTATGTTACCAACCTCTTCCAGAATGGATATATCTAATCCAACACCAGCGCCCTCTCCAAAGGTTGCATCATTAATCTGCTGCATCAGTGAGTCCTTATCTTTCTCATAGATAAGAAAAAAGACCTCACCCTTGAGGTCTCCGAACATATTCATCCTGACACCCACAACCTGGGTTTTGGGATCTTCCACAATACCCGGCAGGCCCGGCAGGTCAGTTATATGTAAGGAAGACATATTCACATCAACCCTGCATTTCAGCATCTGGCTCAGGGCATGTGCGGCCTTATCAGCGGCAATGCTTAGTCTATCTTCCATAAACTCAATCCTTTCTTTTGTCACAGTTTTCACACTCATATCACAAACCTCTCTTTCTGAACTGTCTTAAAGTTCAACAGGGTTGGTATATCCAACAGCAGAACTACACTGCCGTCTCCAAGTACGATCCCGCCGGAAAATCCCCTGAAATCCCTGGCCAGCCGGTCAAGCGGCTTGACAATACTGTCCATCTGGTCAATTACAATATCAACGCCGAGGCCTGTAAAACTGTCGCCCCGCTGAATAAGCACAATAGTCAGCTCCCCTTCTTTGAAATCCGAAAGACCGAGTACCTTACCGAGCCACACATACGGAAGGACCTCTTCACCCCTCATGAATACACGCCCATCTCCCACATCTTTTATACTTGTAGAATCAACCTTCAAAATCTCAAGCACAATACTCGCAGGGATAGCATAGGAGTGTCCGTCAACACCGATGATAAGGGTGCGAACAACCGTTGTTGTTACAGGCAGTGTTAATGAAAATCTTGTACCCTTTTCCTTCTCAGTAGCAACCTCAACAATCCCGCCAAGTTCTCTTGCCACAGTCTTTACTACATTAAGCCCGACCCCTCTGCCGGACAGACCTGTTATCTCTGCTGACGTACTGAATCCGGGTTTGAAAAGTATGTTAATAATATCCTTATCCTCAAGCACCTCCAGATCATCTTTTTGTATAATGCCCCTCGTCAGGGCAATATCCCTTATATTATCTATATCAATCCCCTTACCGTCATCTTCAACGTCAATAACAATATTGTTCTCAGTCCTTCGACAGGCGAGTTTGATTGTACCCCTTATCTTTTTATTCCCCTTCTGCCTCTCCTCTCTTGTCTCAATCCCATGGTCAACAGAATTCCTCAAAAGATGCAGGAGCGGTTCAGTTATTGAATCAAGAACGGATTTATCTATCTCAATCTCCCTCCCCTCAATCACCATCTCAATATCCTTGTTCTGTGCCCTTGCAAGGTCTCTGACCATCCTCGGAAATTTCTGCAATATCTCATCAACAGTCACCATCCTTGCCGATGAAACAAACTCACGAAGCTGATTAATCTTCCTGTCCTGGTCGGCAAGCGTAGCCTTTAACTCTTTATTTACAGAGCCTGAGATGAGATTATTAACACGGTTCTTATTTATAATTATCTCACCAACCAGATTAAAGAGATCATCCAGTAACTTAACATCTACCTTCACCTTCTCAATCTTTTCTATTAACGGGATAGAGCGTACACTTCCATGCACTGATGCCTGTTGTTTGGCGGCTATGGTATTTGAAGACTCCTTTTCCGATTCCGTGATCTTATTCCATAATTCAGCAACCTGTTGGCCCAGTAAAGATTCATTCTCGCCTGTCCCTTTCTCCTTAATAAGCATCATCTTTTCCAATATATCAACGCCCTCAAATACAATATCGAGACTACCCTGCGAAACAAGAACCTCACCTTTTTTTATGCGGTCAACCAGATTTTCCACTGCATGAGCAAGTTCAGCAATATCTTTAAAATCCAGCATTGCAGAAGAACTCTTGAGCGTATGAAACACCCTCATCAGCTCATCCAGCCGCTCCTTATGACTATAATCCTTCTCAAATTCCAGCAGGGCAGTATTAGCCTTCTGAAACCCCTCCTTAGCATCATCCAGATATTCATGTAAAAATATCTTAAAATCCATGTCCGTAGTTTCTTCCGGCATTGGTAATTTTCTCCTATTTAAGAAACCCCATCCCCACCCTAACCCTCCCCTTGAAGGGGAGGGGATTCGTAGAGTATTCTAACCCTCCATTGAAGGGGAGGGAATATCAAATTAGTTTCTTCATTATCGCCTCTGCTATAAACGGCAGGGAGATTATTTCGTCGGCTACGCCGGCTTCAATGGCGGCTTTGGGCATGCCGTAGACCATGCAGGTGGACTGCTCCTCAACGATTGTGCTGCCGCCTGCCTCTTTTATAGCCTTCAGGCCCTTTACACCGTCATCACCTATTCCAGTTAACAGGACGCCGATGACCTCTTTGCCATAAGCATTGGCCGCTGATTTCATTGTTGTATCAATTGAAGGAAAATCATCAAAATGCTTGGACCTGCCGGCAATGGCTATCCTTGTCTTATCCTCATCTTGTACGATTATTGTGTTAAAACCGCCGGGTGCGACCATTATTCTTCCCGGCTCTATAACATCATTATCCCCTGCAAGCGAGACATCAAAGGAACTCATCCAGCTTAGCCTTTCTGCAAATGACGGCATAAGTTTTTTCCCCAAATGCTGAACTATTATTACTGAAGCAGGTATCTCTCTCTGTAACCCTGACAGTATTGTTTCTATTGCCTTTGGCCCGCCTGTGGAGGCCCCGATAATCACAATCTTATTTTGGGTAATGCTGTTTGTTCTTTGTTGCAGTCCTGCATTTTTAAAGGATGGGAATGCCGTTTTCTGAAGGTTTATTCCTGATGTTCTCTTAATCTTGTACAACAGTTCATTTTTTATAATATCAATATCATAATAGGTAATTGCCGGCGGTTTTTCTAAAAGTCCACTGCACCGTTTTTGAGGTATCGGATTGTTAATTTTCTATCGGCCTCGCTATCCTTGCTCAGGATAATTACCGGTACAGGATGGGCCGCCATAAGATATGCAAGCACATCCGGCCCCTCATTCCCGGGCATGTCTATATCAAGCAGAATTACATCAGGATTTTGCTCTTCAATCTTATGTAAAGCATCCTCCCCATCCACTGCAACAGCAACAACCTTTATCTCCTTATCTGATTCAAGAACATGCGTCAAAGCCCGGCTCATGTAATGTGAATCATCAATGATAAGAACGTTCACCCGAAAAAACCCATCCCCGCCCTAACCCTCCCCTTGATGGGGAAGGAATTAAAAAGCAGTCCCCCCCTATATTCCCTCTCCCTCAGGGAGAGGGTTAGGGTGAGGGTGGGGTTATCTTGCGTCTTACTTCTAACCTCTTGCCTCCGCTTTCTTCTCACCTCACGCCTCCTGTAACTCAGGCATCTGGATGTTCTGTCCGCTTGCCGCCTTTACCTCTGTCATCTCGCTATTTGATAAGAGTTTATCTGTGTTGAGTATGATAATGAGTCTCTTTTCAAGCATGGCTACACCGGTTATGTATTCCCTCGACATGGCTGTGGTGGCCTCTTCAGGCAATGTCTGTATCCTCTCATCAGGTATCCTTATTACCTCTTCCACGCTGTCCACGGACACGCCTATGGGGAAGCCGCCGTGTTCAACAATAATTACCCGTGTATCTTCATCCTTTTCCTTGTGTTCAAATTGGAATTTTCTACGAAAGTTAATAACTGTTGCAAGCTGTCCACGGAGGTTCAGGATGCCGTCTATATAAGGCGGGGCTGTGGGGACCTGGGTAACCGCCGGTATGGCTGATATTTCTCTGACCCGCATAGCCTGTATAGCATATTCCTGTGACCTGATTGTAAAGATAAGATACTGGTCCTTTTCAATTTCCTCCTGCAGATTGTTCTCTTCATTCATAGCCTGGTCCTCCGTAAAAAATGTTTAATCGTTTAATCGTTGATTTGCTGAATCGTTTCTCCTCTGATTGCTATGCTCATGTTTGGAAACAGCAACAGCAACCCCATCCCCACCCTACCCCTCCCCTTGAAGGGGAGGGGATTTAAAAGATGCCTAACCATCCCTTGAAGGAGAGGGAATCTTCTGCGCCCCCTCTCCCTCAGGGAGAGGGTTAGGGTGAGGGTGGGGTTTTCTTGCTTCTTACTTCAGCCTTCAGTCTATCTACCTTCAGCCTTACCTTATCCTTACGCCCGTCCTGACATCTGCCTCTCCCCTAAGCGTTGTGTCCTTCTTGTTCCTCCTGTCATGGGCTTGGTTGTCCCCCCGCTTCCTTCAATGGTAAATCTTCCCACTGTCTGCTGGAGTTTTTCAGACATGGCGGCGAGTGTGGTTGCGGTGGTTGATAGTTCCTGCGTCTTTGCGAGGAGGCGTTTGCCGCTTTCAGCAGATTGTGTACTGCTGTTTGATGTGTCTACCGCTATACCGCTTATTTTATCAAGGCTTATTGATATGGAATCAATGCTCTTTTTCTGGTCTGCGGCTGCAACAGATATCCCCTTTGCTGTCTGGGAGGTTATCTCAATTGAGCGGTTAATATCCCCGAATGCCTTTGATGTCTGCTCAATCGAGCGTCTGCCTGTTTCAACGTTTCCTGCCATTGTCTTAATAGTAGTTGATGTCTCATCCGTCTCTTTAAGAACCGACTGCACGAGCGTTGAAATCTTCTTGGCCTGTGCCTTGCTGTCCGCAGAAAGTGTCTTAACCTCTTCTGCAACAACAGCAAACCCTTTTCATAGTTTCCCTGCACGCACGGCCTCAATAGCCGCATTGATGGCAAGGATGTTTGTCTGGGTGGCAATATCCCGGATAACCTCTACAATCTCCTGAATCTGCTCACTGCTCTTACTGAGGGACTCAATCCTTGCAACTGACTCTTTTGAACCGTCAAGCATGAGGTCAGTATATTTGATGGTCTCTCCCATTGCCTTGCCGCCCTCTGCAGCAGCCCTGTTTGCAACCTCTGCGGCCTCGTTCATGCTCTCTGCCTGACCCAGCGTATTTGATGCTGTCTTGCCGACCCCTTCAGACTCCTTGGATGCCGCGGCTATCTGCGAAGCCTGCCCCTTCGCACCCTCGGCAATCTGACCGACTGAAGACGACAACTGTGTAACCATTGCATTCATCTCCTGTCCTGCACTGAGCATGTTCTGTGAAACAGAGCCTATATTGATACCTGCCTCCCTTAGCTCTGTTACAATACCGCGCAGACTCTCCATAGTACCGTTAATTCCGTCAACCATGGAATTAAATTCACCGAGTGCCTTTACCTCAATCATCTTTGTAAGGTTACCTTCACCAACCATGGCCATTACATCATTGATCTCACCTATAATCGTATTCAGGTTATCAACCATGCCGTTAATGGTATTCTTTAACTCAAGTATCTCACCCCTTGCATCAACCACAATCTTCTGAGACAGGTCACCATTTGCAACCGCTGTTGTAACACCCGCGATATTTCTCACCTGGCTGGTAAGGTTGGATGCCATCATGTTGACATTCTCTGTAAGCTCCTTCCACGTACCGCCAACACCCTTTACCTCAGCCTGTCCGCCGAGTTTTCCGTCAGTGCCGACCTCTCTTGCAACACGAGTTACTTCTGAGGCGAAGCCATTGAGCTGATCAACCATTGTATTTATAGTATTCTTCAGCTCCATTATTTCGCCTCTTGCCTCAACCGTAATCTTCTTTGAGAGGTCACCATTTGCAACTGCTGTTGCAACGCTCGCGATATTTCTGACCTGGTTGGTAAGATTAGAGACAAGCATATTTACATTATCCGTAAGGTCTTTCCATGTACCGCCCACGCCCTTGACCTCCGCCTGACCACCGAGTTTACCGTCAGTACCAACCTCCCTTGCAACACGCGTAACCTCTGAGGCAAAGCCATTGAGCTGGTCAACCATCCTGTTAATCGTATCCTTTAACTGGCGGATCTCTCCTTTTGCCTCAACTGTAATCTTCTGAGACAGGTCACCATTTGCAACCGCTGTTGTAACACTTGCAATATTTCTCACCTGGCTTGTAAGGTTGGATGCCATCATATTCACGTTCTCTGTAAGTTCACGCCACGTACCGCCTACACCGCGCACCTCAGCCTGTCCGCCAAGTTTTCCTTCTGCACCAACCTCTCTTGCAACACGTGTAACCTCTGAGGCAAATGCATTTAACTGATCAACCATTATATTGACGGTATTCTTGAGTTCCAGTATCTCCCCCTTGGCCTCTACTGTAATCTTCTTTGAGAGGTCACCTGTAGCAACTGCTGTTGTAACGCTCGCAATATTTCTCACCTGGCTGGTGAGGTTATTTGCCATCATATTCACATTGTCTGTCAGCTCCTTCCATGTCCCTGCAACACCCTTTACCTGTGCCTGACCGCCGAGCTTCCCATCCACACCTACCTCTCTTGCAACACGCGTAACCTCTGAGGCAAAGGCATTGAGCTGGTCAACCATTGTATTAATCGTATCCTTCAACTCAAGCATCTCACCCTTAACCTCAACTGTAATCTTTTTGGAGAGATCGCCGTTTGCAACCGCTGTTGTTACATCTGCAATATTTCGCACCTGACTGGTAAGGTTGTTTGCCATCATATTCACATTGTCTGTGAGTTCCTTCCATGTACCTGCAACACCTTTAACCTCAGCCTGGCCGCCAAGTTTACCGTCTGTGCCTACCTCTCTTGCAACACGCGTAACCTCTGATGCAAAGGCACTGAGCTGGTCAACCATTTTATTTACTGTTTCCTTTAATTGGAGTATCTCGCCTTTAGCCTCAACTGTAATCTTTTGCGACATATCGCCGTTTGCAACCGCTGTTGTCACCTTTGCAATATCCCTGACCTGAGATGTCAGACTGCTTGCCATTGCATTGACATTATATGTTAATTCCTTCCATGTACCGGCTATCCCCTCTACCTTTGCCTGGCCGCCGAGTTTGCCTTCTGTGCCGACCTCTTTGGAAACACGAGTTACCTCAGAAGCAAATAACCCCAACTGGCCGACCATTGTATTCACTATTGTTCCAATCCGTGCGAACTCGCCTTTTAAAGGCTTACCCTCGATTTCCATACGCATCTTTTTTGAAAGGTCACCTTCAGCAACCGCGGTAATTACCCTTCCAACCTCAGTAGTCGGCTGTGCCATTGCGTTTATAAGGGAATTAAATGATTCTATGTTCAGCATCCATGCCCCTTGAATTCCTGAGAGGGATGCTCGCTCAGTAAGTTTACCCTCTTCACCGATTGCCTTGCTTATCCTCATAATCTCATTTGTAATCCCCTGATTAATCCCTATCAATTCATTAAAGACAACAGCTACCTCACCGAATCTCTCATCCTCAGGCAGTCTCGTTGTAAAGTCCCCGTTCTTTGCCGCCCTCAATGCCCTTAACAGCATGGGCATCAGAGAAGGGGGTATACCCCCATGCCTTTTGCCGCCCTCCGGCTCCTTTACAAAATACGGCTCATCTTCCATCATCACATCCCCGCCTTCTGTACTCTTGATTAGCTTGTGCTTTGAAATATTTTCTCCTAATGGCATGTTTTACCTCCTGGTTATTTTGTTCAGTGTTACCAGTAAACCCAATAGCCAACATCAACCCCATCCCCACCCTACCCCTCCCCTTGAAGGGGAGGGGATTTATGAGGTACTTGACCCGCCCCTTGTAGAGGAGGGAATTTACATGTAGATATTTCCCTCTTTTATTCCCTCCCCAACAGGGAGTGCTACGCCTCAAAATATTTCCTCTCCCTCAGGGAGAGTTACGCCTCTTACTATTCCCTCTCCCTCAGTGAGAGGGTTAGGGTGAGGGTGGGGTTCATCTACTTCATCTTTAAAAATTCTTTTGCAAAGGCCATGTAATCTTTTGCCCCGTTTGAAGATGGTGCATAGTGAATTACGCTTTGTGCATGGGATGGTGATTCTGCGACGCGAACATTGTATCTTATCTTTGTCTCAAACAGATTCTGATCAATGTTGTTTTTGATATAGTCCAATACCTCTTTACTCAGTTTCAAACGGCTGTCATATCTGACTGCAATGATTCCTTTAATAGGCAGTTCCTTTTTAAAGGTGCTTCTGCAATCCCCGACTGTTTTCATAAAACCGTTCAGGCCTTCAAGACTAAGAACCTCCATCGGCATGGGTACAACCAGCTCGTCAGCGGCTTTTAAGGCATTGAGCATCAGGATTGATATGGATGGCGGAGAGTCAATAAGGATGTAATCAAACTTGGAACTACATTCAGCAAGATTTTTTAATAAGTAGTTTTCCCTTCCGGGCCGGTCTTTCAAATAAAGCTCTATATCCGCAAGCTCTGTTGAAGAAGGGGCAACGTACATACCCTCCTTTTCAACTAGTATCTCTTTCAGTGTCTTTTGACCGGCAAAGACATCGGATATGGTGAACTCTGGGGCAATAATTCCAAGTGCATAAGTTAGTCCGGCATGTGGATCAAGGTCAATAAGCATAACCTTTTTCCCGAGGATTGAAATGGCGCTCCCAAGGTTCAGGACAGTAGTAGTCTTACCGGTCCCGCCTTTTTGATTCACGATGGCTGTAATCTTTTTCACGAAAAAGTATCACCTCCTTAAGTGGAGAGTACCCCATCCCCACCCTAACCCTCCCCTTGAAGGGGAGGGAATTTAAAATGTACCTAATCTTCCCCTTGGAGGGGAAGGAATATACGTGGTTCAACCTCCCTTAGCCTTTTCTTTATTCCCTCTCCCTCAGGGAGAACGTCAGCCATACTTTTATTCCCTCTCCCTCAGGGAGAGGGTTAGGGTGAGGGTGGGGTTAATATTTCTTAGTTGTGATTGCCTTGGTGATTTACTTTTGAATTTGGAACTATCTTTTGAATTTCAGATGGAGAATTGATTATTATAATAAAAAGAGCTGATATTGATATAACTGAATTAAACTGCTGTGTCAAGGACAGACGGCCTCATCATGTCATCTTTACACCTTTTCCGGTAATGAGTTTGGATTTAATACACCTCATCATGTGTACCAATCTCTATCAGGAAAATATCATCATCTCCTTTTTCTTTCTCACCCTTTACAAAATCAAATATAATACGTAAATCATATCCTGCACTGCACGCCCATGTACCTGAAAGTTTACCTTTAAGTTTATGCGTTTCCAATTGAGGAGTAAATGGGTCTTCTGTCAAAAGTCTCAGGGTGTTTGCAATATCTTGTTTACAATTGGGTTGTTTTTTTATAAATTTCTTTAATGCCCGGCTAAAAGTGTTACTCCATATAAGAGTCCTCATTAAGAAATCTCCCTCATTAATTCATCTATATCTCCTTTCCTTATTTCCCCGCGTGCATATTCTTCTTTAGCCTCTTTTATGCGGAGTGAGAGATTATCCCTGCGTTCTTCGATTAATCTTTGTTTTACAATTGTAATCAGGGATTCTCTTTGCTCTTCCGGTAATGATTCAACTAAATCGAGGGCATCATTAAAAAAAGATTTACTTTTCATAGGATACTCCTTTCGTTGTCATTCCCACAGTATTATCCTCCTTCTGTCATTCCCGCAGTCTTTAAGCGGGAATGTGTTGTTGTTTTCATTATACTCTTATTCCGGTAATCACCTCATGCACTACCCTGCTTAGGTCTGAGAAGCGGTATGGTTTTACTATGAAGCCGCTGAAACCGTATTTCTTATACTCAGCAATCATTATGTCATTTGAATAACCGCTTGAGACTATGGCTTTAACTGAAGGGTCTTCTTCTATGAGTTTCTTTATAGCAACAGCGCCGCCCATTCCTCCGGGGACTGTCAGATCCATTATTACTGCACTAAATGGTGAGCCTGTATGCATAGCATTTTTATATAGCTCTATTGCTTCACGCCCGTCTTTTGCGGATACTACGTCATACCCAAGTTTCTTCAGCATCTCTTCTGTAAGCTCTCTGATAATCTCCTCATCATCCATAATCAAAACCCTGCCTGTTCCATGCAGGAACTGTTCTTCCGCATGTTTTACAACAGGGGCTTTCTGTAAAGATACAGGAAGATATATATAGAATACTGTTCCTTCACCAGGATTTGACTCAACAGTAATGTAACCCTCATGATTTTTTACTATTGAATATACAGATGCAAGCCCGAGACCGGATCCGCCTACCTTGGTTGTGAAATAAGGGTCAAATATCATGGGGAGAATATCTTTAGGTATACCTGTCCCTGTATCTTTAACACTAATCTTTACATATCTGCCCGGATCTAACGGAAGGTTGTCTGTAACCCTGACCTCTGTATTTTCCGCAGATATAGATAAAGTCCCGCCATTAATCATCGCCTGTTTTGCATTTAAAACAAGATTATTGATGACCTGGCTGAATTGTCCCTTATCCACTTCAACAAGCCGCAGATCATCATGCAATGAGAAATTACAAATTATCTTTGAACCCCTTAATGCAAACATGGCGGATTCTTCAATGAGTTCATTAATATAAGATGCCTCTTTTAAGGGTGCCCCGCCTTTGGAAAAAGTTAACAACTGCCATGTCAAATCCCTTGCCCTTAATGTTGCCTTTTCAGCATCAGCCAACAGGCTGTAATTCTTTTTATCATTTACGATCTCCATCAGTACCATTGAGATATTGCCGAGGATACCGGTAAGGAGGTTGTTAAAGTCATGTGCAATGCCGCCGGCAAGGACACCTACTGATTCAAGCTTGTCCTTTCTTATAATATCTTCAACTCTCTTCTTTCGATCTGTAACATCCCGGAAGAATATCATAATAGCAGGCTCACCCTCCCAGATAGTCCCTGATGTAGTTATCTCTATGGGTATTTCTATGTTATCTTTTGAAAGGATAGATGTCTCAAACTGCTCAGAGAAGGGTTTCCCTGTCATCATCATCTTTTTGCATTTCGCAGATATTTTATCTGCATCAGCAGGAATAATAATATCCTTACATGGCATATTCATCAGTTCAGATTCACTGTATCCGGTTAAAACAGACATACGATGATTAGCATATATAAAAACATCCGGTGCTTTGGCTATTAAGATGCCGTCTCCTGAATTCTCCGCAAGTGCCCTGAAATTTTCTTCTGAGGATTTGAGTTTCTCTGTACGTTCCAGAACCTTTGACTCAAGCTGTTGATTTAGCTGTTGCAGTTCCCTCTGCATATATACAAGGTCACTGTTCTGGCGGATGGCTCCTTCATAAGTTGAGAGGAGAAAATTTACTACCTGCCTGAAACCGGCATTTATTACAAACCATTCCCCCCAGAAGTTTATCTCAATACCCTTTAATTGCATGTCTTCAAGCCTGTGCTGTGAAGCAGCGATAAGAAACTGGATCTTGGATAAGAGATAGTTTTCGTCAAAAGGCTTGGTAAAGAAACCATCAGCTACAACAGAGACCTTTTGCACTAAAAGCTTACTGTCCTGTAATGATGTTAAAAAAATTATTGGTGTATTTTTCAGGGCGTCATCATTTTTAATCTTATTGGCCAATTCAAAACCGTCCATAACCGGCATAATAATGTCAGAGATAATAAGTGAAGGTCCTACCTCTTTTGCAATCTCAAACCCCTCTGCCCCGTTTGAGGCTGTTAATACTGAATAGCCTTCTTCTTCGAGTAAAAACTTTATCTGCTCTGCCTGTGTGGGGCTATCTTCAACAATAAGTATATTTTCCTGTTTAGAAGCAGCCTCCTGTTTTTGTCTGAGAGAGAGTACAGTCTGTATTCGTGTCAGAATAATCTCTTCATTATATGGTTTTATAATAAAATCATCAGCCCCGCACTCAAGTCCTTTGATTATATCCCTTGGCTCAGAAAGACGTGTAAGGAGGACAACCGGGATATGTCTGGTTTCAAAATTTCCTTTAATCCTGCGGCAGAGTTCATAACCATCCATCTCAGGCATCAGTATATCTGCAACAACAATCAGCGGCTTTTGTTTTTTTATGAATTCAAGCGCCTCCTTTGCACTACCGGCTGTCTTGCAGGGATGATCAAGAAAACAAAGAATTGTTTCCACCTGCTGTGCCTGCGTAGGGCTGTCTTCAACGATTAAGATATAATTTTTATCGTCCATTTCAGTATCCCTTTCCTGTAGATTATTAATGCCCTGTATTTCATCTCCATATAACCCCATCCCCACCCTAACCCTCCCCTTGAAGGGGAGGGAATTATTTGAAAAACCTAACCCTCTCCTTAGAAGGGGAGGGAATTACAAAGAAGCCCCTCCCTATATTCCCTCTCCCTCAGGGAGAGGGTTAGGGTGAGGGTGGGGTTTGGGTTGGGCTTTAATCACGCCTCTCTCCCAATCTTCTCCAGCAACGCCGCTATCCTCTCCGGCGGAAGCACTTGTGCAGCCCCGCCGAGCCTTATTGCCTCGCCGGGCATCCCATGCACAACAGAGCTTTCTTTATCCTGAGCAATAGTTAATGCCCCGCTGTATCTCATCAGACAAAGCTCTTCAGCCCCATCCCTTCCCATCCCTGTAAGCAGTATGCCTGCGGCACTTCCTCCATAAGCATTAAATGCAGAACGGAAGAGATAAGATACTGACGGCCTTATGCCGTTTTCCGGAGAGGCATCACTCAAGGAAATCCTTTTTCCCTTATCTACACCCAGATGAAGGTCCTCAGGGGCAAAATATATTGTTCCCGGTTTTATACGCTCTCCATCTGAAGCAATAACTACGGGAAGTTCAATATTGTTTCCCAGCCATTCAACTAAACCTCTGAGAAAACCCATTGCAATGTGCTGGACAATAAGTATTGGAACAGGAAATCCTGCATGAAGTCCGGAAAGTACTCTTAGAAGCACCGGCGGCCCGCCGGTAGAGGCACCGATGGCAATGAGCTTGATGTCGTTATGAGGAACTGGAGATGACCCCATCCCCACCCTATCCCTCCCCTTGAAGGGGAGGGAATAACAAGGATCCCCTTCTATTCCCTCTCCCTCAGGGAGAGGGTTAGGGTGAGGGTGGGGTTTCGCCGTGGATACTAAGGTTGATATTATCTTACTTTTGTTCCACCTTTTTACAACCTTTACCTCAGACATAAGTTTCACAGTCTGTATCAGTTCACTCGCGGTATGTTCGTATCTGGGATTACCGGGCCCCGGAGGTTTCTCCACAACTGCAATGGCACCTGCCTGTATGGCCTTAAATGACCTTTCAACATCCCGATGGCTGAAACTGGCGCTTACAATGATTATGGGAACCGGATTTATCTCCATAATCTTTCTGGTTGCTGCAAGACCGTTCATGTCGGGCATATTAACATCCATAGTGATTACATCCGGTTTGTTATCGCTAACAAAATTAACAGCCTCTTCACCGTCTTCAGCCATCCCCATTACATGCAATTTCGGGTCAGATTCCAGTATATGTTTTAAATATTCCCGCACCACAGCCGAGTCTTCCACAATCAGTACGTTTATTTTTTTGTGTTGTTCCGGCAAGATGTTCTCCTTTGTTAACCCCATCCCCACCCTAACCCTCCCCTTGAAAGGGAGGGAATTATTTGAAGAACCTAACCCTCTTCTGAAGGGGAGGGAATAAACTTAGCACCCTCTCCCTCAGGGAGCACCTCAGTCACCTTATATTCCCTCTCCCTCAGGGAGAACGTCAGTCACCTTATATTCCCTCTCCCTCAGGGAGAGGGTTAGGGTGAGGGTGGGGTTCGCCTTTCTTCCATTCACTATTCACTATCCACTGCCTTATATCAGCCTTCTAATCACTTCAATCAAATTACTCTGATCAAAACTGCTCTTCACTATATATGCATTAGCCCCAACGCTGATGCCTTTTTCACGGTCTTCTCTTGTCTCGAGGGCTGTTACTAATACTACAGGAAGTTCAGCAAGTTTTTTATCACTGCGTATCTTTGAGCAGAGGCCGAATCCATCCATGCGGGGCATTTCAATATCGGATACTACAAGGTCAAAATCCTCTGTCTTGAGCATTGTTATGGCATCAACACCATCTACTGCTGTCCTGACATTATATCCTGCGGATTCAAGGATATTTTTTAACAGGATTCGGGATGTTATCGAATCCTCTGCAACAAGGATTGACAACTTTTCTGTTTCAACCTCTGTTGTCATTACAGGATATACCGGCAGTGCACTTACAGCATTTTTTAAGGCAGTCCTTATCAGGTCACTAACATTGAGAACCGGAACAGTCCTGCCTGTCCCCATGATTGCGGCGACTGAGACATTTCTTACACGTACAAGCTGTGTTCCGAGATTTTTAACCAATACCTCTGACTCTTCAATTATCTCATCAACACCGGCCGCAATATTTATATCCATACCTTTTAATATCAAGACTGTAACGTATTCCGACTTGGGCCGGATACTTTTTCCCGTATCAATCTGAAGTATATCTTTAAGCCGTACATACGATACAGGTCGGCTATTATACACTATGCACTCCCTGTTTTCTACTGTCTTTATTTCATCCTTTTTTATCATCATTACCTTTAAAACATTATTTGAATGGACAATAAATACTTGGTCATTAACACGTATCAGAATCCCCCGGAATGTGGCAAGAGTAACAGGGATTATTATTGAAAATGCAGTACCGGAATTTAACTCAGATTTTACTGTTACAGTCCCGCTGAGATTATCTATCTTCTCTCGTACAATAGCGAGACCAAGCCCCCTGCCTGATATTGAGGTAATCAACGGAGAGGTTGAAAACCCTGAATGAAAGATAAAGGATAATGCATCTTCATCATTCAGACTTTCAGCAGTCTCCCTTGAGATTAGTCCATTTTTAATGGACGTTCCCTTAATCTTCTCAATATCAATACCTTTACCGTTATCAGAAATAATAATCTCAACCTTACTGTTCTCCTTAAGTGATATATTAATTGAAATAGTACCTGTTCTATCTTTGTTGTTTGCCTCCCTTACTGCGGGATATTCAATTCCATGGTCAATACAGTTTCTTATAATATGGATTAACGGGTCTTTAATCTCTGCAAGTATCCTCCTGTCCACTTCAACATCTTCTCCCTGAATCTTTAGGATAACCTCTTTCCCCTGTTCATGCGAGACAGACCTTACAAGTAACGGAAACCCCTCTGTAATCTCAGAGAACGACTGCATCATTGCCTTCTTGGATTCATCAATGAGATTGTCTACTGCCCTGGTAAATATTACATCTGCCTGCCGGGCGGATTTTTTCAATGCTGAGAGTTTGTTTTTTATTGACTTCAGTTGTAATACTACATATTCTGAAGTTTCAGTATCTTCTATTGGTGAAATAGCAGACATCTTTCTTTTAAACGCATCAAATGTATTGTAAATATCATTAACCTCTGAATAGCGCTGGCCCTCAGTGCGCTTAATCGCCAGCATCTCTTCTGATTTGTGGAGAAGGGCATTGAGTTTTGCGGTGGAGATTTTGATGGTGTCGTGGGAGAGTGACCCCATCCCCACCCTAACCCTCCCCTTGAATGGGAGGGAATTATCCTCTCCCTCAGGGAGAGGATAAAGGTGAGGGTGGGGTTTTCCGCCCTCCGCACTCTCCGGTATCGGCGGCATCTTCACAAGCACTGACAACCCCGCTGCAACCCTGGATAATTCTTCTTCACCTATCAATGTCCCATCTGCTTTCATAGAGGACAACCGGCGGTTCATTGATTCAAGTGCCTTATGTAATGAGTTAAACGTTTCTGAAGACCTCTTAATACCCTCATGTCTCCAGTCATCAAAAATGTCCTCCAGCGACTGACAGATGGACTCAATATCTGTTAAATTGACAGCCCTTGCGGCCCCTTTGAGCGTGTGACATGCACGGAATATGGTTTCAAGCACCCCTGCTTCTTCTTCCCTCGGCTTGGGGGTCTCAAGCCCAAGCAGGCCATTGGATATAGCCCTCAGATGCTCCTGTGCCTCCCCCCTGAAGGTAACCAACAACCGCTTATGGAACTCTTCTTCACGCTTGTTCATGAATAAATAAACCCCATCCCCACCCTAACCCTCCCCTTGAAGGGGAGGGAATTATTTGAAAAACCTAACCCTCTCGAAGGGGAGGGAATAACAAGGCTCCCCCTCTATTCCCTCTCCCTCAGGGAGCGTCAGCACCTCTTATATTCCCTCTCCCTCAGGGAGCGCCGGTTCCTCTTATTTCCCTCTCCCTCAGGGAGAGGGTTAGGGTGAGGGTGGGGTTTCTGTTTTCTTTCTTCTTGCTTCTTTCTTCTTGTTTCTTACTTCTTACTTCTATCCACTAACCACTATCCACTTTCTTCAACTCACCCTGTAATAATCCACTAGCGTCTTCAATCTCTGCCCGACCTCCTGCAGTGTGCGCATTGTCAATTCGACCTGTCTTGTGCTTGCGGCGTTCTGTGTTGTTGCCTGTTTGATGTTATTCATTGCAAGTGCTACCTGGTCCATGCCTATCAACTGCTGTTGGCTTGATGCGGCTATTTGTATAGCAGATTGTGAGGCTTCAGTAATACCTTTTGAAAGTTCCTGTATTGCATTGCCTGTGTTGGAGGATTGCTTGACCACAGCCTCCACAGCCTTAGCCCCCTTCTCTGTAGCCATCACCGCGGCTGTGTTTGATTTCTGTATATCATTAAGTATTATCCTTACCTGTCTGGTAGCCTGTTTGGACTGCTCTGCAAGGCTCTTTATCTCCTGTGCAACAACAATAAAACCCTTGCCGTATTCCCCCACCTTTGTTGCCTCAATAGCGGCATTTACTGCAAGGAGATTGGACTGTTCCGCTATATCATCCACCGCAGCAATAATCTCTCCAATGGCCTGACTGTGTTCACTGAGTTTAACAATAGTCTCAGCAATATAGTCCATCTGGGATTTAATATTGTTGATCCCATCTATAGTCTCGCCCACAAGTCTCATGCCGTTTTGAGAAAACTGTACTGCATTCTGTGCAACTGCTGAAACATTCTTTGCCTTCTCAGATGCCATATTAACTGTCTGTTTAACCTCTTCCACTGTAGTGGTGGTCTCTGTGACAGCTATGGCAGTCTGTTCAGTACCTGCTGCAAGCTGTGCAGTTGTTGACGCAATCTCATTAGATGAGGATGCAAGGACGCTGACTGATTCTGAGATATCCCTTGTTTGTCTCTGCATCCGCTCTATCATTGTACGGAAGATGCGCATTAAAACACCAACCTCATCAAGTCTTCCATTAAGGGGAAAACTTACAGTAAGGTCACCGGAAGAGACCTTTTCAGCCGTTTCTGATAACTCTTTTAACGGCCTTGCGATTATACTGTTCCAGAAAAATACCATGATAATGCTTGCAACGATTGCTATAACACCGGCTGTGTAAAAGATACTCTTTGTCCTTGCTGTCTCCTGTTCTGATTCAGATAAATGCAGTTTTACCCTTTCATTTTCCATTTTCAGGAGTTCTGTTGTAATAGCCTTCATCTTTTCATATCGTTCAGCCTGAATCCCCATAGCAAGTCTCCTTGCCTGATCAATCTTCTTATCATATATCAGAGGGACAATCTCATTATCCCTTGTCTGTGTGAATGCACCCCTAATGTCGCTTAATTCATTAAGCATACTCTGGTCTTCCGGTGTGTCCTTATTTCTTTCTGTAAGCCTGTACATCAACTTCCCGATCTGACTGGAGCGTTCCTTTATGAGTTGATGCCATTTTCCCCTTCCGGTTTCATCATTAACCGCCATCATTGAAAGCAAACCGACCCTGACCTCATTTTCATAAGACATGAGAGTCAGTAGGTCGGTAGTATTTGCGAACTCATGTTTAACTGTCTCCTTCTCCCGGTCTTCAACCCTTGCAATACCTTTTATTGAAAACATGATGACTACGATCAACAAGATAATGCCGAGTCCAAAACTCAATAACAGCTTGGTGCGTGTGGAGAGATCAATAAACCACTTCATATATCATTCCTCCTAAGTTTGAATTCATACGAAAATAAACCCCATCCCCACCCTAACCCTCCCCTTGAAGGGGAGGGAATATTTGAACTACCTAACCACATCCTCTTGAAGGGGAGGGAATATTTGAACTACATAACCACATCCTCTTGAAGGAGAGGGAATTAACTTAGCACCCTCTCCCTCAGGGAGCGTCAGCACCTCTTATATTCCCTCTCCCTCAGGGAGAGGGTTAGGGTGAGGGTGGGGTATCTAACTTCTAACTTCCTACCTCTCTTCATACCGTTTCATCTATGATCATCTTTTTATCAGTTAAGAGTTTCTCTGCATCAATAAACACAACCTGATCTCTTGTAATGCCTTTTAGATATTCTTCTCTAATCCCTGTCAGTGTGGGCAATTTTGGTTCAATTTCATTCATATTCAGATTACGGACACCTGTGATTGAGTCTGCAAGTATCCCAAACTCCATTTCTTCATTATGAAGTATTATAACCTTATTCAGGTAAGAGATCCCTTTGGCAGGGAGGTCAAAAAATCTCTTTAAATCTATCACAGAGATTATCTCTCCCCTGAGATTGATTATCCCTGCTGTAAACAAGGGCGTGCAGGGTATTCTGATAAGCTCGTTCAGTACAATAATCTCCCGTACATAGCTTGTCTGAATTGCATATCTTTCATAAGCCAGCACAAATTCAACAACCTCAATATATTCACCTTCTGCAGTCTTTTCCTCAGACTCCCTTGCAAGGGCCTCAGCCCTCTTTTTAAGGATGACAGCCCGTTCCTCTCCTGATTGGCTGAATCCGCTCTCAATGGCTTTATTTACTGCTTCAAGACGATTGTATATTTCAGTCCAGTTTATTGTTGGCATGCGTTATTAACCCCATCCCCACCCTAACCCTCCCCTTGAAGGGGAGGGAATTAACTTAGTACCCTCTCCCTCAGGGAGCGTTAGTTCCTCTTATATTCCCTCTCCCTCAGGGAGCATCAGTTCCTCTTATATTCCCTCTCCCTCAGGGAGAGGGTCAGGGTGAGGGTGGGGTATCTAAGTTTTCTTACTTCTAACTTCTTACCTCTGACTAACCACTAACCACTATTCACTGTACCAATGCCCCAACAATCTCCACCATCCTCCCCGCCGTCATTCCATCAGACTCCGGAAGCACTTCATCCGGGTTTAATGATGATGACAGGTCTGAGGCATTTTTAAAATACTTATTTGCGGATTTAATATTTCCTTTAATCAGCATTATGTTTCCAAGCAGAAAGTATGGAATCACAAACCTTGGGTCAAGGTAGAGAGCATTCTTTAATGACCTTACAGCCTCCTCAGTCCTGCCCTTCTCCAAAAGTACCGTGGCTGTCAGATAATGATATGCCGGGTTCACTACCTCTTCCGATACCGCCTTTTTACACCACACTAATGCCTCATCAAGCATGCCCTGATTTGCATAAGCCCGTATAATTAAAGGATATGCCTCAGGGTTGTCATATTCATGAGATATGAGCTTGCATAGTTCATTAATCGCTTCTGAGTATTGGCCGGATTTGAAAAGGGAGGAGGCTTCTTCTAAAACCATCCCCACCCTACCCCTCCCCTTGAAGGGGAGGGAAATTTCCTCCGTTTTTATTTCTTCTACCATCTTACTTCTTGCTTCTGACTTCTTACTTCTTTCTTCTGACTCATCATATCTGACTTCTGACTTCTTACTTCTTGCTTCTGACTCATCATATCTTACTTCTAACTTCTGACTTCTTGCTTCTGCTCCCTGCCCACCCTCAGCCTTTACCCTGACTCCTTTCTTGTAAAGAATCACCTCTGGAAAATTAATCGTAGTGAATCTTGCTGATAATGTCCTGACCGGGTCTGTTGGGCTGGAAAACAAAAACCCGCCCTCAACTAATGAGTTTGCAAATCCATTGATTACCTTCCCTGAACATTCATCAGTCAGGTACATAAGTACATTGCGGGAAAATATCAGGTCCATGGCATTTGTATTATTCAGCAGGGATGGGTATATATCATCCGCAAGATTAAGATATGAAAAGGTTACCATCTTCTTAATAAATGGTAATATCTCATACTTCCCTCCGGCCTTGTTCCTAAAATATCTTTCTTTAATCCAGTCAGGGGTCTCACGAAATGACCATTCGCCGTATATCCCTTCAGATGCCCTATTAATAAATTTAGTATTTATATCAGTTGCGAGTATTGTTATATTCCAGTTTTTAATATCCGGTATCGTCCTGTTAAGTAGTATTGCTATTGAATAAGGCTCTTCACCTGTACTACATCCGGCACTCCAAATCCTCAGGTGTTTTTCATTCCCATGTTTAGCATTTAATTTCTCATGTATTATTTGGGGCAGTATAGTCTCTTCCAACACCTTAAAACTCATGCTGTCCCTGAAAAAATATGTCTCTCCAACAGTAAGGTGGCTTGCAAGGGTTTCTATATTTTTCTTTGTCAGTGTGGTTGACAGGAGCCATGAAATAAAGGCTTCTGTATTATTAAAACCAAACTCAACAGTTGCAGTCCCCATCCTCCTCTCAAGCTCAGGCAGTTGAGTCTCGGTAAAGCTAAGACCTGTTGCTGATGTAATAAATTCACTTAATCGTGAAAGAATGTCAGGGGAAATCAACGGCATCAGCTAATCCTTTTATTAGTGAATGGTTAATAGTAAATGGTGAATGGTAAAACCTGTCTTCACTATTCACTATTCACTATTGCTTTATCAATAGCATACCCTTCTTCTAATGACAAAAACTTATTAATATCATGTATCAGTACCATGCCGTCTTCAAGTTTCAGGATGCCCTCAACATGTTCAATACCATTAATAATATCCGGTGGAGAAACTATCTTGGATTCATCGAGTTCAATGACATCTTTAACTGTATCCACAACGATCCCAAGCTTCCTTACGCCGGTGCTTACAATAATAATTGAATCAGTTAATCCTGATTCCTTATCAGGAAGTTGGAAGCGGTTTCTGATATTTACTACAGGGACTATTAATCCCTGAACGTTTATAATTCCAAGGACTATCTCAGGTGCCTTAGGTAAAGGGGTTATCTCAACCATACGGATTGTTCTTTCAACAGAGGATGTTCGCAGGGCAAACAGGAGGTCATCAAGTGTAAATACTAAAATATATGGGGTTTGAGAAGATTTATTTTCATAGGATTCGTTCATTAAATCCCTTCGATTGAATACCTTTTTTAAGGTACTTATCAGGTATATGGGCAGATAATATCATTGCTGTTAGTAAATTACAATACCTTATCATTAGCATCATCATAGGCTCACCCCCACCCTATCCCTCCACTCTCAAGGGGGAGGGTATTTTGTTATGTTCCATCTCCCTTGAGAGTGGAGGGGAAAAATACTTTGAAGTCTTATTCTACTTGTGCTATATAAGAGGTACATGAACCAGCATACAGAGAGCGGTTACTATGGATAAACATGCGGCTGTAAACCGGATTGCTGAACTCAGAGAACAGATAAATTATCACAACTACCTTTACTATGTCCTTGACTCGCCTGAAATCGCTGATTCTGAATATGACAGGCTCATGCACGAGCTTATTGAACTTGAAAAACAATTCCCTGATTTAAAAACACCTGATTCACCGACCATGCGGGTGGGTGCACCACCGCTGAAAGAATTTAATTCTGTAACCCACACCATACCCCTTCTAAGTCTTTCAAATACAGAAACAGAAGAAGACACACTTGAGTTTGACAGGCGAATAAAAAGGTTTCTTCATCTTGGAGAATCTGAAGATATAGAGTACGCTGCAGAACCTAAGATGGACGGTCTGGCAGTGGAATTGGTTTATGAAAATGGCGTACTTAAGGTTGCATCTACACGTGGTGACGGTTTTACCGGCGAAGATGTTACACTGAACATTAAAACCATCAGGACAGTACCATTGAATCTCCTGAATATACACACCTCTGTCCCGGAAAAACTGGAGGTCCGCGGGGAGGTCTTTATTAAGGTAAAAGATTTCCAGAAATTGAATAAGATACGTGAGGAGAGCGGAGAACCCCTTTTTGCAAATCCCAGAAACTCCGCCGCAGGGTCTTTAAGACAGCTTGATTCAGGCATCACGGCAAAAAGACCGTTAGATATTTTCTTCTATGGTGTTGGGGAGATGGCAGGTCATAAGTTTAATACACATACAGAGATATTAGAGGAAATTAAAAAGCTGGGACTGAAAACCAATCCTCTGAACAAATTGTGCAGGAGTATAAATGAGGCAATTGAATGGTATAAGGAGATTGGGAGGAGAAGGGATGCGGAGACTGAGAAGGAACCCCACCCTCACCCTAACCCTCTCCCTGAGGGAGAGGGAATTAGAAGAATAGAACTATCTCCCATTATGGGAGTGGAAACAATCATAGCCCCCTCTCCCCTACGGGGAGAGGGTCAGGGTGAGAGGGAGTCAGGCAATTCCCTCGACTATGAGGTTGACGGCGTGGTTATTAAGGTCAACAGCCTTGAGCTTCAGGAGAGGCTCGGTTCAGTCGCAAGGAGTCCCAAATGGGCTGTTGCATTTAAGTTCGAACCGCGGCAGGCTACTACAAAGATAATTAAAATAGAGGCTCAGGTAGGCCGTACAGGGATTCTAACACCGGTAGCAATAATGGAGACTGTAAAGGTAGGCGGTGTAACGGTCAGCAGGTCTACGCTCCATAATCAGGATGAGATTGACAGGAAAGATGTCCGTGAAGGAGACTGGGTGCTGATTCAGAGGGCTGGAGATGTTATACCTGAGGTTGTAAAGGTTATAACATCTAAAAGGACAGGTGAAGAGATACCATATCATCTGCCTGATAAGTGTCCTGTATGCAGTGCGGATGTATTAAAGGAGGATGTTTATTACAGGTGCACAGGTATCAATTGTCCTGCACAGTTGAAAGAGAGGATTCGCCATTTTGCATCACGGAGGGCAATGGATATTGAAGGACTCGGCGATAAACTTACAGAGCAGTTAGTCAATAAAGGGCTTGTAAAAAATATCTCAGATATATATTATCTAACCGGAGAGCAAATTGCCGGACTTGAAAGGATGGCAGAAAAATCAGCACAAAATATAATTGATGCCATTGAATCAAGCAGGGAAAAGCAACTTCCGAAAATAGTCTTCGCCCTCGGAATAAGGCATGTCGGCGAACAGACAGGAAAACTGTTAGCATCAAAGTTTGGAAGCATTGAAAGTCTTATGGAGGCTGATGAAGAGACACTGCAGACAGTTGCCGGCATAGGCCCTGAAATCGCTCAGAGTATCGTTAAATTCTTTAAACAGGATGATAATAATAAGGAGTTAGATAGATTAAAAAATGCAGGAATAAAGTTTACCCCAATCCGGACAATGCAAACAACAAAGGAGGAAAAATTAAAAGATAAAACATTTGTTTTGACCGGTTCACTCAGGTCATTTTCACGCGAAGAGGCAAAAGAAAAGATTGAGGCCCTCGGAGGTCATGTATCATCAAGTGTAAGCAGGAATACTGATTTTGTAGTAGAAGGGGCTGATGCCGGTTCTAAGGCAGTAAAGGCAAGGGAATTAAATGTCAGCATCATTACTGAAGAAGAATTTCTAAAAATGCTGTGATTTTATTATGTGATTACATTATTTGATTACATTAACTAAGGGGAGGACATCACAATGTTAACTAAAGATGACTTAAATCGCCTGAACAGCATGAGAGATGAAGGGAAATTGTATACCAGTGTTTTTCTGAATGTTAATCCGGTTACAAATCCAAAGGGTGAGTATTTTGTTAACGCCAGGAATCTTTTGAAACAGGAGACCGACAAACTTAACAGCTCTGATCAGAAACTCATTCAGGAGGATATTAAGAGGATTGAAACGTACATCAAGTCCGGTAAAACGGAATTTAAAAAGTCTATTGCAATATTCAGTTCTTCCACTGCTGACCTGTGGGAGGTTTATCACCTCGCTGTTCCTGTCAAGAATCAGGCTGTCATTGACCGTACGCCTTATGTTAAACCGCTTGCAGGTATACTCGATCAATATCACAGCTATGCAGTTGCAGTAGTTGACAGGGAACATGCAAGGATATTCAGGATCCAGCTTGGAGAGATTTCCGAGTACTCTGAACTTTTCACACCGGACATTCCCCGGAAGCATAAAAAAGGCGGATGGCAGGGAAGGGATGAAAACCGTTTCAGGAGGCACATTGATGTCCATGTCCATTTTCACCTGATGGATGTTGTAAAACACCTTGAGGCATTACTGCACTTAGGTGAGGTAAATCACATTATACTCGCAGGTTCAGAGGAATCTGTTATCACGTTTAATAAAATGCTTCCTCAGCCTATCATTGCAAAGATTTCAGGGACATTTATTGCCGACATGCATGCAGGCAATGACGAAATACTTATAAAGACGATGGAGATTATAAAAGAAAACGGTAAAACCTCGGAAGAAGGTCTTGTGGAAGAATTGATAACAAGGTCAAACAAGAACGGTTCAGCCGCTGCCGGTTTACAGGACGTACTTACCCAGATGCAGGCAGGCAACGTTCACCGCCTGATTTACTTAGACGGTTTTAATGCCGCCGGGTTCAGATGCACATCCTGCAATTTCCTTACAATGCAGGATATGGGTAAATGCCCATACTGCGGTGCTGAATTTGAAAAGATTGATCATCTTATTGATTACACAATTCAGCGTGCCATTGACAAGGGAGCGGCAATTTCAGCAATTGTTGAGAATACAAAGCTGAAAGTGGCAGGGAGTATCGGGGCGTTGCTGAGGTATTAAAGACAGTAAGCAGTGAGAAGTGAGCAGTGAGCAGTGAGCAGAAGTAAGAAGTTAGAGGCAAGATAACAGAAAATCCCACCCTCACCCTGACCCTCTCCCTGAGGGAGAGGGGGCGTTGTTTTCCCCTCCCTTTCAAAGGTAGGGTTAAGTAACTCTGTTGATTCCCTTCCCTTCAAGGGGAGGGGTAGGTATTTCAATTATTCCCTCCACTTCAAGGGGAGGGGTAGGGTGGGGATGGGGTTTTCTTAGCAGGAAAGGAATAGTATATGCGTATTTTACTTGTTGAAGATGAAAAGGACCTGGCGGCTATTGTAAAACAGGGGCTTGAGGAAGATGGCTATATAGTAGAAACAGCTCATGATGGTGAGGAAGGGCTGTACATGGCTGAGAACTTTCCGGCAGATGCTATCATACTTGATATTATGCTCCCTGTAATGGATGGGCTTACCATCCTGAAAACAATCAGGCAAAAGGGGATTATAACGCCTGTACTGCTCCTCACAGCAAGGGATGCAATCGTTGACAAGATCGCCGGACTTGATACAGGTGCTGATGACTACTTAACCAAACCCTTTTCATTTCCTGAACTGCTTGCACGTGTCCGGTCACTCCTGCGCCGTAAAGGGTCAGTCAAAGAAGCATTAATAAATATCAGCGACCTTGAGATTAATACTGCCAGCCACGAAGTTAAACGTGCCGGAAATATCATCGCCCTTTCTGCCAAAGAATATGCACTCCTTGAATATCTTGCATATAATAGAAATAAGGTACTAAGCCGTACAGATATTGTAGAGCATATATACCATGAGGAAACCGATATGGACTCAAACGTAGTAGATGTCTATATAAACTACCTTAGAAATAAGATTGACAAGGACTCCAATAATAAACTGATTCAGACTGTCAGGGGCGCGGGGTACATTTTAAAAGGATAGCACATAAAGCCCCCCCTCCCCTTAATCCCCTCCCGCAAGGGGAGGGGAGATACGAAGGAGCGATAGTAATTCCCCCTCCCTTGACGGGAGGGGGTTAGGGGGAGGGGGGGCAACGTTAATTTCAAAATATTATGTTTAAATCCATAAAACTTAAACTATTTGCATGGCTTCTAATCATCTTTTCTTTCATCCTTACCGGCTTGGGGATATTCCTGTATTATGAACTCAGGAGTTTTGTATTGGCCCAGGTAGACCATCAGTTAATGGCCTCTCTTCAGACCATTGCGGATGTCATGCTGATTGAGGAATCTCATGGTCAATTGCAGATGGAACTTTGGGAACTGGCTAATGTAAAGAGGGGTGAATATGCTGAGAAACTATCCGGTCACTACTACCAGATTACATCATCAACCGGTGAGATATTGTCACGATCCCCTTCTTTATGGCTGGCAAATGTGAATCTTCCTCCTTTAATAGGCACAACAGTACCTCAGTTTTCTACAATTACAGGCCCCAAAAATATTCCTCTCCGTGTTACTTACCAGTCAATGGATTTCTCTATAGGTCCCTTAACCTTACAAATGGCAGACGCACTGGATGATACTCATGAGATCCTTGAGAATTTCAGGAATATTATTATCTTCACACTCCCGATGGTCTTTATCATAGCAGGGTTTGGGGGCTTATTAATAACGAGCAGGACCCTGCGTCCTCTAAAAACCTTTTCCGCAAAGATAGGTCAGATTACTGAAGAAAATCTGAGCGATAGGGTTGATGAAAAGGACCTTGACAATGAACTCAAGCCGCTTGCTGTTAGTTTTAACAAGATGCTTGTAAATATAGAAGGTGCATTTGCAAGGCAAAGACAATTCCTGTCCGATGCATCGCATGAGCTTAGAACCCCTACCTCAATAATTAAAAGTTATTGTGATGTTACTCTAAGCAGGGAAAGGACTGCAAAGGATTACAGAGATGCCTTAAATAAAGTGGGAGAATCCGTAAACAGGATGTGCGACCTTATTAACAGGATATTGGTTATATCAAGGCATGATACAAAGACCATGCAGATAAGACCCTCAACACTAAATCTTGGAGATATTATTAAGGATGTGTTAAGACTTCTTGAGACGACAGCGGCAAATAAGGAGGTTAGTATGAATTATACTGACCGGAGCGTCATTGTGAGTTGCGACAGGGAGTCAATAACAGAAGTCCTTACCAATTTAGCAGAAAACGCCATCAAATATAATCGTCAAGGCGGATCCATTAATATTGAATTAAGTGAAGACCTTAACTGGGCTATAACAACTGTAAAAGATTCCGGTATCGGTATACCCTCAGAAGAGATTACAAAAATATTCGACAGATTTTATCGTGTGGATACAAGCAGAGGACAGACAACCGGCAGCGGCCTCGGCCTCTCAATCGTAAAGGCAATCATCGAGGCACATCAGGGAAAGGTAGAAGTAGAAAGCGCAATAGGCAAAGGAAGCATATTCCGGATTTATCTGCCTAAATAAATATATATAACCCCATCCCCACCCTAACCCTCCCCTTGAAGGGGAGGGAATAACCGTAGCCCCCTACCCTTCAGAGAGAATCAGACACCACTATCCCCTCTCTCTCAGAGAGAGTCAGGCACAATTATTCCCTCTCCCTCAGGGAGAGGGTCAGGGTGAGGGTGGGGTTTATATATCTTCCTTCTTGCTTCTAACTTCTGCTCCCAGCCCTTACAAAGCCTTCCTCCCCACCACTATCCTGAACGCCATCGGCAAAACAATCTTATCGCCGACTTTATACTTGCTCACTGATTCTTTTATCTTTGAATCAACATCCGACGCCTGTTCAGCGGATAGTTTAGCAAATAGAGGTTTTAATGGTGCGGCCATATCCTTTATATTAAGAAGATACTCGTCTGCTGAATCGAATATAGAATCACCTGTAACCTCTTCATCTGCAACCCCGGTAAGACCGACATCTTTCATAATATTAAGCAGGTCAGCAGGTTTGGAGAGCCGGAATATCCCAGGCTGTCCAGGGACAGGAGAAGGAACCTCTGTAAATTGTTTCAGGACTTCGACTGCTATCCTTATAAAAGGATTTTTATCCGGCATAGACCAGACTGCCGTTGCAACATAACCCCCCGGCCTTAAAACCCTGATAATCTCTTTCATTGCCTGTGGAATGTCAGGTAAAAACATAAGACAGAACCGGCTAATAACTGCATCAAAGGACTCTTTTTCAAAAGGGAGTGTTGAAACATCCTCTGCCATGAACCTTACGTTTGAAAGCCCCAGTGCCTCTGCCTTCCTCCTTGCAACAGCAAGCATGTTTTCAGACAAGTCAACACCCACAACTGACCCACTATCCCCTACTATTCGCGAAACAAGTATTGATGGATTACCCGTGCCGCATCCGAGGTCAAGCACGGCCTGCCCCGGCCTGAGCCTCAAATCTCCTATCAGTCTGTAACTGACGTACGACAGGTTCTCCTCAAGATACTCGTCCCACTTCTCCCACGCAGATGCAACCCTGTTCCAGTCCTGCCGCTGTTTTTCGATATACTGTTTTGGATCTATTGTAGACATTTATTTTTTCCTCCGTAATTTTTGTTAAACGTAATTTGGTTCATCCGAAAATCACTTCCGGCGGGGTAAGAAAACCCCGCCTATCCATTTCTTCGAGGATAGGCGGGACTTTCTTGTCCCGCTGATTTTCATGGCCCTTTGTGAACCCTCTGTTCATGCGAGTTCATCCGAAAATCACCCCCCCATGCCCCCCCTTGAAAAAAGGGGGGGATTGCCGTTGGCCATTGAGAACCTTTCCCCCCCTTAACAAGGGGGGG
>JACRGV010000124.1 GCA_016212215.1 Nitrospirota bacterium | reverse complement strand
TCACAAATGAGGATGAAAATCACCCCCCCAAGCCCCCCCTTGTTAAGGGGGGGAAAGGTTCTCAATGGCCAACGGCAATCCCCCCCTTTTTTCAAGGGGGGGCATGGGGGGTGATTTTCGGATGAATAAATTACTTGATCGTTTAAAGAATGAGGTCTTATTGCTTGACGGCTCAATGGGGGCGATGCTCCAGTTGAGGGGGCTTCCGCCGGGGTATGCACCTGACCTGTGGAACATGGAAAAACCGGATGTGATATTCGATATACACAGGGAATATGTTAAAGCAGGCAGCAATATTATTCTGACAAACACCTTCGGGGCATCCCGTCTCCGCCTTGCTGAATATGATGCTGAAAACAGGTTAAAAGAGATCAATGAAGCAGCAGTACAAATGGCCAGGAAGGCCATTGGAGACAAGGGTTACGTTGCAGGGGATATTGGGCCTTGCGGGGCAACAGTATACCCGCTTGGTGAATTATCATTTGATGACGCTGTAGGTATTTTCGCTGAACAAATTGAGGTGCTTGTAAAATCAGGATGCGATTTGATTGTGATAGAAACAATGTTTGACCTGATTGAGATAAGGGCGGCTGTTATTGCTGCAAAAATGTCTGCAAAGAATATCCCTGTGCTTGCCTCAGTAACTTTTACACAGGATGGACTAACAGATACAGGTTCATCCCCTGAAACAGTGGCCGCAGTATTGGAAGGATTAGGGGTTGATGTAATCGCTGCCAATTGTTCAACAGGCCCGGAAGAGATGATAAAAGTTGTTACGCAGATGGCATCAACAACAGACACCTTTCTTTGTGCCCAGCCTAATGCCGGACTCCCGATAAATGTTGAAGGAAAAACTGTATTCCCTAAATCACCTGAAGAGATGGCATCATTTGCAGAACAATTCGTAAATGCAGGGGTTAATATACTCGGCGGTTGCTGCGGCACAACCCCTGATTATATCCATCTCCTGTCACAAAGGATAAAAGGTAACAAACCAGTTCACAGGGAGGGGAATAAAGGACTCAAGATCACAAGCAGGTCAAAGACATTATATACAGGCACCGGTTTCCCGTTTCTCAAGATTGGCGAGAAGATAAACCCTACAGGCAGGAAGGCCTTTGGAGAGGCTATAAAAGAAGGCCGCATGGACATGATCATTACAGAGGCCAGAAATGAGTTTGAGGCAGGCGCTACGGCCCTTGATGTAAATGTAGGTGTCCCTATGACTGATGAACCGGTTAATATGGGCCGTGCAGTAGAATCAATCCAAACTGTTGTGGATTTACCGCTTGTTATAGACAGCTCCAATATTGATGCAATAGAAAAGGGGCTTAAAGTATACGCAGGTAAGGCCCTTGTAAATAGCGTAAACGCAGAACCTGAGCGTATGGAGTCATTGTTTCCCATAATAAAAAAATATGGTGCCGCTGTAGTAGCACTTCTTGCCGGTAATGATATTCCTGAAAAGGCATCTGAAAGATTAAAAAATGCAGAGATGATTATTGAAGAGGCTATGAAGTATGGGATAAGAAAAGAAGACATCATATTTGACTGCCTCGCCCTTACTGTATCTGCTGCACAGGAGGCATCTGTCCAGACCCTTGAGACAATACGTCTTATAAAACAGGAACTCGGCTGTCCAACCATACTCGGTATCAGCAATGTCTCATTCGGTCTTCCAAACAGGAAACATATTCATAACACATTCCTTGGTATGGCAATCGGGTTCGGTCTTGATGCCGCAATAATAAATCCTTATGACCCTGATATGCACAATGTAGTATCTGCATCAAGCCTTTTTGCCGGAAGAGACCTGGGGTGCAGAAGATATATAGCGATACAGGAGCAGATTAAGGCAAAAGAAGAATCCGCAGTTAATAAAGATGAGAAAAAGACAGAAGGCAGTACCAGTGAAAGGATTTACAATGCAGTTTTGGAAGGAGACAGGGACAGTATAACCGTACTTGTTAAGAAGGGGGTCGAAGAGGGGCTTGAACCCGGCAGTATATTCCTTAATGTGATGACCCCTGCCATCAGGCATCTTGGAGACCTGTTTGCAGAGAGAAAGAAGTTTATCCCACATCTTGTTGCCTCTGCTGAAGCTATGAAGAAAGGTGTAGATATATTAGCCCCAATGATTGAAAAAGGGGGAGGAGTAGAAAAGAAGGGGACTATTATCATGGCCACTGTAAAAGGCGACATACACGACATCGGGAAAAATATATGCTCCATGATGCTAAAGAATTTTGGGTTTGAGGTGATTGACCTTGGGAAAAACATACCCTGTGAGGATATACTAATTGCTGCTGAAAAGTATCAAGCAGATATTATTGGACTGTCTGCCCTTATGACCACAACAATGATGCAGATGAAGGTTGTCAGAGATACGGTTCATGAACATAATCTTCCGTATAAGATAATGATCGGCGGTGCAGTTACCACTAAGAAATTTGCAGAAGAGATTGGTGCAGACGGTTATGCAAAAGATGTCGGTGAGGTGGTCAATGTAGCCGAGCGCCTGCTGCAGGAACAAGCTCAGCATAAAACCGCCGGTTGACAAAGATGAAATCCTGATAGAGTATTTCATTTTGATTATTTTAAAAGATACATATATACTTTCTTAAACTTCAGAAATAAACATTCCTCATTTGATCCGAACAGCTATTAACATTATTTGGGTATTAAAATGAATAGTATTAAATCAGAATCCGTTATATACAATAAAGATAAAGAAGAATCCGACCATGTAGTTAAGGTATCGGGTTTAGTCCAGTCCATATCAAAGGCAGGAAAGACCATGAAGATTTATCCTGAATCAAGTCCTGTCAGAAAAAAGATGTTAGATGAATTAAGAGACAGGTTCTCCACAGCACTTACCCTCCACGGAGAAATCACTCTAAGGATAAGACAGTTTGAAATAATTTATAATGACGATGTGATTTATTCAAACACCTCCAAAGAAGAAAGCCTTGCATTTAAATTATACATTGATGGATTAAGGGAGATCAGATTTAGTGAAGGGCTTGATGAAAATGAGATACTCGGTTTTATCAGTGTGATAACTATAAATTACCAAAAAGAGCGGCAAGACAACGATATAGTAACAATGCTCTGGGAAAAAGACTTTAAAAATATTCACTATACCGCAGTGGATTACATGGAAGAAGGTGCATCAACAACAGCAGAAACTGAACCCCACATTTCAGGCAGCACAGATGGCAGCAATTTTCAGGGAATGTTCCGGGCTGAGATGTCGAAGGAATCAAGAGAATCCAAAGAGACAACCGTTAAGGCTGTGCACACGTCAGGCAGTAATGAACTCGAGATAGAGGCAATTTTCAATAAACCTTTCCATGAAATCTTCATACTTACTCAGGAAGAGATAGAAAAGATACAGCAGGAAATGGAGATGGAAGAAGGGATGGACCTTATATCAGAGCTACAGGATATTCTATTCCATATCCTGCAGATAGAGGAGGCGATTGATATATACTCTGAGATGGTGAATGGTATAACCGACACTATCAAATCCTCTGTCCTTGCAGGTGATTTTTCCCGCAGTATACCGGTTCTTACAACCTTGAAAACCCTGTCGGTTACGGAAAACAACTTCAGTCCTGAACATGCAGGAGAGGTACAGAATGCCGTAGACTCTCTTGGCGATGAAAATTTTTTAAACCGGTTGCTGATGTCAATAAATGCAAATAAGCTTATTGATATTTCGCCGGTCTTTTCGCTTCTCACAATGCTCAATAAAAACGCCGTTTATTCACTAATAAACATAGCTGGAACAGTTGAACAGATGAAGATAAGACGTCTTATCTGTGATGCACTTGCACAATTAGCAGGGGATGATATTGAACCGCTTATAAAAAGGCTGTACGACACCAACAGGTATTTAGTCAGAAATGTTGTGTACGTTCTCGGTAAGATTGGGAATGCAGATGCAATTAAGTATCTCAGGAGGATAAAAGACCATGAAGATCCTAAGATAAGAAAAGAACTGGTACATGCATTTTCCGAGATTAACAAAGAAGAAGCAAAGGATGCATTAATCTACTTTCTTGAAGATGAAGACAGTACTGTAAGGATTACTGCCTTAAGAAATATAACCATCCACGCATACAGGAAGGCCGTCCCAGCGATATTGAATATTATTACAGGAGAAGACTTTGAGGTAAAGGATGCCTCTGAAAAAAAGGAGCTGTTTGAAACATTAGGCACTTTGGGTTCACTGGAGAACATCCCGATTTTAAGGGACATGTTAATGAGACGTGCAAGGATATTCGGCAAGTCAAAGATAGAAGAACAACGGACTCTTGCTGCTATTTCACTGAAAAAGATGGCAACACCTGAATCTATTGCTGTACTAAAAGAAGGATTGTCAAACCCTGACAGGGGCATAAGAAATATCTGTGAGGAGGTTTTGCATGAAAGAATTTCTCAATAACCTGCATATTCTTATTAAGACAGCGCTTATTCATGACCGCTCCAATATCGCTATTAGCACATATTTAACAAAAACAATGGAATCCATAAGTATTATTATGGAAGGCAGGGAATCTTTTTCCCTTAGGCTGATTCATGACAATCTGTTTATAGATGACACAAGGGTCAAGGTTGATATTGGAAATTTCCTCGCAGTTATGTATTTAACAGAAGAGATGAAAAAGAAAAACATAGGGGCAATTACCTTCCATTATGACCTTTCCCCTGATGAACTTAAAGGCTTTATATATGCATTTATTTCTACATCCCCCTCACCCTTACCCTCTCCCCTTAGGGGAGAGGGGAGGGGGGGCCTTGCAGGTGAAACCTATGAAGACATCTTCCACAAATTATCTTCTACTTCTGTACATAACATTACTATTGATATGTTAAAAGAAGAGACAGAGGCATTCGGCCATGAATTAAAGAATACACAGGAAATGGCTAAAGATATTTATTTCAAAACCCTGGCAATTGTCTCGGAGATTATGGAAAGCACAAAGTTAAAAAATGCAGCACACATGTCAAAGGCAAAGAGGCTTATCCAATCATTAGTAGACCTGATGCTTCAGGATGAATCCACAGTACTCGGACTTACTACCTTAAAGGCTTATGATGAGTATACATATAATCATTCTGTTAATGTATCCATACTGTCAATTGCCATGGGACAGCGTCTTGGTTACAGCAGAAGGGAGCTGAGCGACCTCGGGATGGCAACGCTATTTCATGATATAGGAAAGATAGATATGCCCATTGACCTATTAAATAAACCATCTGATTTTACTGCGGAAGAATGGCAGATGATCAGAAAACATCCTGTTTACGGCGTAAGGACACTGCTGAAGCTGAGAGGGCTTCAGGAGCGGGCAATAAAGATGGTAATGGTAAGTTTTGAACATCATTTAAACTACGACCTATCCGGATACCCAAAACTACTTTCACCAAGGAGGATCAGTCTTTTCGGCAGGATTGCAAGTATCACAGACTGTTATGATGCACTCACATCCTCAAGGGTTTACAACCGCACTCCTTTTATCCCGGACAGGGCATTATTTTTTATGATGAAGAAGAGCGGAACAGCCTTTGACCCAATCATGCTGAAAATTTTTATTAACGTCGTGGGTATATACCCGGTAGGTACGCTTGTACTGCTTAACACAAATGAACTCGGCCTTGTTGTTAAGGCAAGCGCTAACCCGCACACTATACAACGCCCTGTGATAAAACTTATTTCAGATTCTCAAGGTAATGAGATTGATGGAGATACAATAGACCTGTCATATCGAAAAGATATTTCAATTAAACATTCCATTGACCATAGGAAATATGGGGTTGATGTGAGCAGATATTTTATTTAGGGATCTGCATCAACCATTATGTAATCCCTTTCATACCCATGTAATCCATTCCATATAAATCAGACCTTTTCATAACTTATTATCCTTATCTATCAATTAGTTGCATAATGGCACTTTCATTGCAATAATCTCTTTTTAAAGGGCTTTTATTTTTATCACTGTGGAGGTTTTGCAATGAATCATGCGTCAAATCAAAAGGGTTTCACTCTCCTTGAGCTATTGATAGCCCTTGTTATTTTATCAGTGGGACTCCTCGGTCTTGCCGGACTTCACATTGCAGCCATCAGGGGTAATGTGAGCGGGTTCAAGATGAGTACTGCAAGCGCAGTTGCCCAGCAGAGGCTTGAGGAATTAAAGGCCCTTGATACAACCGCATCGGCATTAAGTAACGGGGCGCACGTTGATGGTACTGTTGTTGTTCAGGGTATTACATATAACAGGAGTTATACAGTGGTAGACGATACACCGGTGAGAGGGACAAGCACACTCACATTCACAACAACATGGACCGATCCCACTTCCAGGTTAATTCATACTACAAGGATTTTTACACGGATACTGAAGGGGGCCTGACATTATCATGAACATGAACAATGAACAGCAGAAGGGATTTACCCTGATAGAAATAATGGTTGCTGTTGCTATTCTTGGGATTGTTCTAACCTCCCTTTACAATCTGTTTATCGGTCAGGTCAGGACATTTGAGGCACAGAGGGATGTAACAACAACTCAAAGAGACATAAGGACATCGCTTGAGATGCTGGAACGTGATATAAGGATGGCGGGGCTTGGTGTTCCAAGAGGGGTTAACCCGATTGCCTTTGTTCAGAACGGCACCCTTCTGAATGCAGCAGCGCCGGACACTATAAGCATAAACTTCAGCCTGGGGCCTGTTACATATTTAAGGACATCTACAGTAACCCAGCCCGGAAATGTTATACAGGTTAACTCTGTAACGGATTTCGTTGTTGGCAATACAGTAAATATTATCAGCAAGTATAATAATAATCTGGTCGGGGGATATATTATAAATGCGATAAATACAGTTGCAAATACCTTATCTTTAAATGCAGACCCTACGGCTGCGGGCATAGATACAGGAGATTTTGCCATTAAGGCGTTTAACACTATCACATACAGTGTTGCAGCAAATGTTACAACCGGCAGAAATAATTTGATACGAAATGACGGAACAGTACAGTCAGTTATCATAGACGGGGTCAATGATTTTCAGCTCTCCTATATTATGAATGACAAGACAGAAACAAGTGCACCTGCGACCTTGTCAGATATAAGACGTATCAGGATAGACCTAATCGCAGCAACGACCAAAAATGTGGCAACACGAAACAACCAGCAGATACCAAGAGAGATGATAACAATAGTTCCTGTAAAAAACATAAGACCATGAGGATAGATAATGATTAATTCATATAAAGAAAAAAAGTCCCCCTCACCCGGACCCTCTCCCGCCGGGGGAGAGGGTGCTGTGCTTATCCCCCCTCCCTTGACGGGAGGGGGGCAGGGGGAGGGTGAGCAATGGTTATTTTCAGATGAAAAAGGTACAGCACTTGTTATAGCAATGGTATTCCTTGCATTACTTACTACATTAGGGATATATGCAATATTTAACTCTACAACTGAGTTAACAACCTCCGGCAGGTATAAGAGTGACAAGGAAGCCTTCTATGCAGCAGAGGGGGCAATTGAGTACATTAAAGGGGATGGATATTATTTTACAACAAAAACATCAATGAATTTTCCTGATAATGACGCATCACCTCACCCGATAGTTGCTGCACGCAGCCTTTCAGCAAATGGGACAGATGCAACAGGTACTATTACTTATGTGACTTCCGGTAACCCGCCGCCGGGCTATGGTTTCAGCGCCAAAGATACACAGTCAAACTACTTTATTATCGAGGCTACAGGAACATCACAGGCCGGTAATCAGAGTACGCAGGAGGAGAGTGTAGCAAAGATTTTACCTAAGTCATAAAAAAATCATGTAAGAGGTTTGATGTACGAGGTGAAGGGTATAAAAACAGGGATTATATAAGGGGTATATAAAATGATAAAAAAGTTATTAGTACTAAGTATTATGTTATTGTTCATACCCGCTATTATGGCCTATGCCGATGATACGGAAATATACGGACTTACTACCACTCAGATAAAACCTAACATCCTTATTATATTCGATAACTCAGGCAGTATGAATGATGAAATACGGAGTGCAATAGGTTACAACCCTGCTGTTACCTACACTGTTGCAAGTGCCTGCGGCGGTGGAGGTAATGTTGCATGTGAGTCAACAAGGGTCTACAGATGGAGGGGTGTTGAACAGGTCTGGCAGCCACATACTACACTCGCAAATGTACAGGCACATTGTAATGTTGCATACAACAGTTTAAATACTCAGGGGATGTATACCGGTGTCCTGTCAACAGCAGGGTATTGCAAGACATCAGGCGGGACATTCTCTACAGGCAATTATATAAATTTCCTTGTCAGTAATACCGGAGGCACTGACCCGTCAACCCCAAAGGTTGATATAGCCAAACGTGTTATTACAGAACTTGTAAGGACTACAGATTCCGTCAACTTCGGTCTAATGATATTTAATAACTCTGAAGGCGGTCATATAGCCAGACCGATTCTCGATATGTCAACAGGAACAAACCGGCAGGACCTGATAAATGCTGTAAATGGGATTACTGCAGATACATGGACACCGCTTGCTGAAACGCTTTTTGAATCCATGCGTTATTACAGCGGACAATCAAGTTATTTTAACAGCGGTACAAACTACACATCTCCAATCCAGTATTCCTGCCAGAAAAATTATATTATATTTATGACGGACGGTATGTCCACTCTTGATAGAAGTCCTGTATTAAAGACTATATGTAATCAGGGTGATTGTGACGGAGACCGTTTTGAACCTGACAAAGACCCCAGAAAGTCATATTATGCCGACGGTTCGGATTACCTCGATGATGTGGCAAAGTACCTTCATGACAATGATATGAGTTCAAGCCTTAACGATACTCAAAATGTAATTACTTATACCATAGGATTCGGCCTGCCTGCATCAAATGACGGTGCTACACTGCTTCTTACTGAAACTGCAGCGAATGGAGGCGGCACATATTATTCTGCATATAATACACAGTCCCTTAGTGAGGCATTTGCAGAGATTATTGGGACAATTATACAGGATAATACATCCTTTGTTGCGCCTGTGGTCCCTGTAAGCCCTGAGAATAAGACATTCAGCGGGGACCGGGTTTACATAGGCTTCTTTAAACCTAATGTAAGTACGTTCTGGACAGGTAACCTGAAAAAATATGGACTTGACCTTAATAATGGTGTTGTAATGGATAGAAATAACATACCTGCCATTGACAGTAACGGAGACTTTCTTGAAACTTCTATATCTCACTGGTCAAGCGGCGCTGACGGCGGCATGGTTGAAGAAGGCGGTGTGGGTGAGGTACTGCTTAACAGGGTTTCAACAAGGAATATTTATACCTATCTTGGGATATCTACTGCCCTTACAAATGCCTCTAATGCATTCAGGACAACAAATGGCGGGTTAACATTCGGCATGGTTAACCTTGCAAATGATACAGAGAAAAACAGCCTGATAAATTTTATACACGGATACGATGCATACAGCGGAACACCAAGTGCAAAGAGAGACTGGCTGTTAGGCGACATCCTTCACTCAAGACCTTCAGTTGTACATTATTCCTCATCACGTTCAGTAATATTTGTCGGCGCAAATGACGGCATGATGCATGCGTTTGAGGATAGTACAGGTGAGGAATTATGGGGTTTCATTCCACCGGACATGCTTGCCAATCTTAAAAATCTCACAAGCGGGACAACCCATCCTTTTTATGTGGATTCATCCCCTAAGTTATATATCTATGATGCAAACGGGAATGGTACCATATCAAATACTGACGGTGATAAGGTAGTGTTGATATTCGGTGAGAGAAGGGGCGGCAGTTCATACTATGCACTGGATGTTACTGACCCTGATGCACCTGTTTATTTATGGCGGATTGGTAATGCAATCGCAAGCCCTGCGGTCGGCTCAGTGTGGACAAGTACTGAGTTAGGGCAGAGCTGGTCTGAACCTGAAATAGCAAAGGTAATTATCGGTAGTGATGTTAAGTATGCCTTTTTTATAGGCGGCGGTTATGACACATTGAATGAAGATGCTGCTCCAAGAACTACAACAGACCCGATGAAAGGGAGGGCAGTATTTGCGGTGGATGTATTAACAGGTACAAAATTATGGGAATATTCTTATACGACCTCTGTTACAAATGATGCTGCCGGTACAAAGGTTGACATGACCTATGCAATACCAAGTTCTATTTCCGTGATTGATTCCAACGGTAATGGTTATGCAGACAGATTATATGTAGGAGATGCCGGCGGTCAGTTGTGGCGGTTCGATATTGGAAGCAATATTACATCATCATGGACCGGGAAAATTATATTCAGGTCCAATCCCGGGAGTGATGCATCAACAGGACGCAAGATTTTCTACCCGCCTGACTTCGTTCAGGAGATTGGGTATGATGTCCTCTATTTTGGAACAGGAGACAGGGAACATCCAAGGAACACGGATTCTGTTGACAGACTTTATGCTATAAAGGACAACAGTAATATTGTAACACCTCTGACAGAGACCAATCTTATTAATGTTACTGAAGACCGTCTTCAGGAATCGAATAGTACAAGCGAAGTAAATTCATTGCTTGCTGATTTATCAACCTCCAGCGGTTTTTATATTAAGCTAAATCTAAACTCCGGTGAGAAGGTATTGTCTCCTTCGGCTATATTTGCAAAGGTTGCCTACTATACATCCTTCTCACCGAATCTGGGATTATCATTAGACCCTTGTCTTCCAAACAGGGGTGTAGCACGCGTCTATGCATTAAATTACCTGACATTTGAGGCTGTATTTAATTACAATACAACAAATGATTCGGGCTATGTTTCAGAAACGAATACAAGGGCGCTTGGTAAAGAGGGAGAAGTACTAAAAAGATCCGACAGGTTTAAGGCAATAGGAAGCGGTATCCCCTCAGGCGTTGTTGTAATCATAAGCCAGTCCGGTGAGTCTGCCCTGATAGGTGTAGGCGGAGGCCTTGATATACCGCCGGTACAGCTTGGGAAAACAGCAATACGATTGTATTGGCGGGAGAAGAGGTAACTACTAAAACCCCGCCCTCACCCTAACCCTCTCCCTGAGGGAGAGGGGGCTAAGTTTATTCCCTCCCCTTCAAGGGGAGGGTTAGGGTGAGGGCGGGGTTATTTGTTGGAAAAGTAGTGAAGAAACAAAAAATGAACAGGAGGAATAAAATGTTTTACATATTTTTTCTAACTTTAATGATGGTGTTCTCCAATAACCCTGTCATGGCAGAAGATACATACACTGAGACATTCCAGGGGGTAATCAGCTCAACAGAAGGTATACCGCAATATCTGATTGTTAATGAAAAGAAGGTTCTTATCAGCAACAATGCCGAGGTGAAGGATCATAAAGATAGGGAAATAGAGTTATCAGACATTAAAGTCGGCAAGTGGGTATATCTGGTAGTCGAAAAAAAACAGGCTGGCCTTACTGTAAATAAGATTTATCTGCTCCCTAAAAGAATTAAAGACAGCGAGAAACACAATTACCCTTTTATCGGGCGGGAAGAAGAGGGGGAGGAGTAGCAGGAAGAGTAGATTGCTCTGACTCCCGCGTTCCTGTCTTAACAGGTTCTTCAATGCCGGCGGGCTTTGGCACTGACTCCGGTACAGCCGGTTCTGTTGTGGAAGAACTTTCAGCAGATAACTCCTCAAACTCCGGTATAACTATTCCACGTTTAACCATTATATTATAGATTACATTTGCACGTTTATTTACGTAATTCTGATCGCCTGATGCGATAAATCTTCTCGGATTCGGCAATACTACTGCAAGCCTTGCGGCCTCCAGAGGGGTTAGCTCTATGGCAGATTTTCCAAAGTGATGCCGTGCTGCTGCCTCTGCACCGAATACACCATCCCCCCATTCAACTACATTCAGATAAAGTTCTATTATCCTTTTCTTAGATAGTGCCTTCTCAAGCCTCCATGTTATTAATGCCTCTTTTATCTTCCTGATGGGATTCTTACCTGGTGTGAGATAAAGATTCTTTGCAAGCTGTTGACTGATAGTTGATCCGCCTGCCTTAAATTTACCTGCCTTGATATCCTTTTCAAGCGCCTTCTGGATAGCCTCATAATCAAAGCCCTCATGCCTCCAGAATTTATCATCTTCAGCAATAATAACGGCCTTTACAAGGTAAGGGGAGATTCTTGAATAAGGTACCCATGCATGAAAAATTTTACGTTTACTGCCTTTAACTGTCCATTCAGCCTCTCTTAATTTCATCATTGAGGTCTTTTCAGGATTAGTCTTTTTAAGTGCGGAAACATCCGGGAAGGTTATCCATAAAAATACTGATAGAATTATCAAAGAGGTAATAACAAAATATAAAATCCTTTTCATCAGGTATCAACACCGTTGATTACTGCATGTACTGCCGCACTCAATTCGGAAATCTTGTAAGGCTTTGTAAGCATTCCCTTGAATCCATATCTCCTGAACTCAGACAAAACAGGGTCATCAGAATAGCCGCTTGAAACTATAGCCCTGACTTCAGGGTCAATCTTAAGCATGTTTATTAAAGCCTCTTTGCCGCCGACACCTCCAGGTATTGTTAAATCCATTATTGCTGCATCGAATGGATGTCCTGAGACTTTTGCATTTCTGTATAATTCAATGGCTTGATTGCCATCCGGTGCAAACACAACTTCATATCCAAGAAATTCAAGCATACTCCCTGCAATATTCCTGACAATCTCTTCATCATCCATTAATAGTATTTTCCCTTGCCCATGCAGCAAATCCGTTGCACTTTCATCCTGAGGCTCTTCCGGTATTTTTTTATCTGATGCAGGGATATAAATATAAAAGGTTGTTCCAGTCCCTAACTTTGATTCTACGGTTATTAAACCGCCATGTTTCTTTATTATAGCGTAGGATGTAGCAAGGCCCAGGCCGCTCCCCTTTTTCTTGGTAGTAAAATATGGATCGAATATACTTTTGATGTGCTCTTCCTGTATGCCGATACCTGTGTCTTCTATTGAAACTTTTATATAGCTCCCTTCTGTAAGGGGCAGGGAATCAGATGGGCCGACTGTTATATTAGAGCATATTACTTTTATAATGCCGCCATTCGGCATGGCCTGGTCCGCATTTATGATAATATTATTTATAACCTGACTAATCTGGCCTTCATCTGCTTCAACAGGCAGAAGGTCATCAGGTATCGTGTACTCACAGCGTGATTTTGCCCCTCTTAATGCAAGTTCTGCAGAATGTCTTATAACCCCTGTTAAGTAAATCAGCTTTTTAACAGGAGCACCACCGCGTGAAAATGTCAATAATTGCATGGTAAGGTTCTGTGCTATATGCACAGCCTTTTCAGCCTCACTTAACCTCTTGTAAATCTCATCTGCAGGATTTATCGAAATCTTTACTAAGGATATGTTCCCGAGTATACCGGTAAGTATATTATTAAAATCATGTGCAATACCGCCTGCAAGAACCCCTATAGATTCGAGTTTCTGGGCTTTGAGCAGCTCCTCTCTCATTGCCTTCCGCTCAGATATGTCTAACCCCATTCCAACAATATGAGGTTGATTGTTTATTGTTATAACCTTGCCTGTAAAGAGATGTGGAATTTTCCTCCCATCTTTACACAAGTACTCGGCCTCTGCGATAGCATGTCCTTTTGTAAATACCTCATTGATCTTCTTACCAATATAGTCTTGCTGATCTTCAGGGAAAAAATCAAGGGCATGCATACCTGCGACATTATCCTTATTATAACCTGAGACCTCCTCTACATATTTATTCCACATAGTGAGATAGCCATTTTTATTTACAATATAAAAGAGTCCAGGCAGGCTGTCTATTGTTTCTTTATATATCCGTTTCTGTTCCTCTATCCTTATTCTTTCAGATAACACATGTTCTGTAACATCTTCAAGGACTGTGAGAATACCTGTAACAGTCCCCTTTTCTTTCAAAGGGTATATCTTTACATTTTGATATACTGTCTCCCCTTTCTTCGGCCCTATTGTTCTTTCATATTTATAGCCGCTTTTTTCAAAAGGGACACCATCTGTCAGCACCTGTATATAAATCTTATTCCAGTTGTTTTTTATCATCCCAGGTACTACAGAGAACAGGTTCTTCCAAATCACATCAGCTTTTTTCAAACCGGTGTATTCTTCCATATTGATATTCCAACTCCTGAGGATGAAGTTTCTATCTACCACATGGATACAAACCGGAATAGTTTCAACAATATTTTCATAGAGTTCTTTATGAAATTGCAGCTCCTTCTCAAGCTCCTTACGCCTTGTAATATCCCTTAATATTGTTACACGATATTCCTTATTGCCGATAGTCACAAATTGAACACTCAGCTCAACAGGTAATAAAGTTCCATCCCTGAGCCTTGTAATATCTTCTCTTATTATGTTTCCTTTCTTTCTGTCCTCATCAACCTGCACTTTCCATGCTGAAATATCAGGGTAATTCGGATCAATATCAATTACCCTCAAAGATAAAAATTCCTCACGGGTAAATCCGGTTTTATCACAGCAACTGTCATTAATATATAAAAATTTACCGGTCTGAGGGTCAACAATAACTATGTAGTCATTGGATTTGTCTATAAGGGATTTGAATAATCCAAGGTCTTCATCAATCCTGCTGTCTTCCGGTTTATCTCTGTGTTCCATGATGTCCTCCGTAAGTTGGCGGGCGAAAAGGTTTAATCAGTTACTATGCTATCTCATTCATTGCAATATCTCTGACTGCTATCTCAGGGGAATAGATAATCTCAGGAGAACCCCACAGGAGTATGGGACTATTCTTTCCCGAAATCCCAATTACCTGATTCAGCAGATTGTGAATATTATCCGCTATCCTTATGCTGTTAGGTTTTAACGGTGCCGCTATCCTGCCGCCCTCGATTACATAAGAATCACCGATCACAGTACAGGTAAAATCTCCTGCAAGCAGGCCGTTTAACGGGTATGTGTACCAGATGCGGCCGATATACAAACCATCACCAATAATATTTATTATCTCGTCGCGGGATACCGCCTCTGAACTCTCTACAATTACATTAGTAGGAACTATTGACGGCCTTCCATTGAAGTTTCTAAGCATCGCCTCACCGGGTCTGAATCCATTTTTAGGCTGTATGGCATCAGTAATAGAATTTGGGTCAGCCCCAATTTTATCTTTGGAAGAAGGGTCATTTAAGACCTTATTTCTGTAGTATGTGTTGGAAAGATATCCGGTAAGCACACCATTTTTTATCAGTTCTGTGCGTCCGGTCGGAATGCCTTCACAGGTGTAACGGCGGCTCATCGGGAGGCCCGGCATGTTGCCGCCATCAACAATAGTAAGGCGGCTGTCGGCAACAATCTTACCGAATTTTCCCATGAATGAAGAGCTTGCAGCATCTACAACAGAAAGGGTAAGTGAGGGTAGTACAATATTTCCAAGGAGATCAGCTACTGCCTGCGGCCCCAAAATCAGTTTGTATTTCCCTGAACGGATACGTCTTCCGTGTCTTGAATTGATTGCACTCATAGCCGCTGTCCTGCCTGCATTTTCAGGTTTAAAATCATTAAGACTCATTCCGATTTCCGAACCGCTCCCCTTTGCATTATCAGACTCTATCATGGTTGTTATTGATGCCGAGGAGTATGCTGCCTCATCTTTAACATCAATTCCGGTTGTGCTTGCCAGAACCATTCTTTCCTGAATTATGCTTACATCACCACCAATTATTATGGAATCAGTTATTTTATTCTCTTTAAATGTTTGTAAGGCTCCGGTCAATGACCTCCATCCCAAATCTACAAGTTCTTCATCACTCAGTTTCATCAGTTTATGGTCATGATAATCAGGTTTCATATCCGGTATACCTGAAGGTGCCGGAAGGGCGATAAAATCAGGGTCATCAACCACAGATAATCGTGCCTTTTCTACTGCATACTTTACACCTTCTATTGAGATATCCCCAGTGTGACTTCCAAAACCGACCATCCTTTTATCACCATTTTTAAATACTGTCTGTACCCCAATCCCATACGATAGCGTTGACTTTGGTTCTTCAATGCCGTTACAAAGTATGAAAGAGGTATAGTTAATCCGAGTTAGTAAATGTGACAGGGAGCTTATGAATATCTCAGCCTCAGAGATATCCTTCCGAGTCTTGATAAATTCAAGACCTTCTAAAGCGGTTTTATGTAATAGTTCTAAAGGTAGCATGTTAAAACCCTCGTAGCCACCCTCCCCCTAACCCCCTCCCGTCAAGGGAGGGGGGATTTTCGTTGTCCCTTGAAGGGGAGGAAATTTTCATCTGTAATCTTGCTTCTAACTTCTGTCTTTAATCTGCTTACTGCTCACTGCTTACTGCTTACTATTTTCCGCTCCCCACAACCCTAGCCCTGCCTCTCAGTGTCGGGCCGCCGTTTCCAAGTCTTTTAGTCTGCATGGGCTGGCCTTTGCCGCAGTTTGCGATTGGGTATACTTTGAAATCATTACCGACTGCATCTATGTTCATAAGAAAACTCATGCTGTCTGCTGTAATACCACCGCCCCTGTAGAGTTCTTTTAGTTCACCACGATGTATCCTGTATGTCTTTATGGCAGACATTGAAAAGTTTTCCCTTGATTCTGAGATCGAAGGGGTGTGCATACCCCATAGATAATAACCATCACTGATGTCACCTATTATCTTCTTAGGGTCCTTATCTCCATCAGCAAACACAGTAGTAGACATGCGGATAAGGGGTACAAGAGAGGCATCTGTTGCAGTATAAGAGCCGTTTGGTCTCATCCCAAGAAGGGCCGCAGTCTGCCTGCTGTTCATGAAATCCTTTAGTATGCCCTTTTCAATATGCATAACCTTCTTTCCCTTTGTCCCTTCATGGTCATACACATAATGTCCATAGCCAGGGATTGCAGGGTCAGAATATGTTGTTATCAGCGGAGATGCCACCTGTTTACCTATATAATTCTCATTAAAATTTCTAAAAAACCAGCTCCTGCCGGCATACGCTGTTTCATACTTCAATATCCTGTCTGCCTCCATCGGATGCCCTATTATCTCATGGGAGAGCAGGGTATTGAAGTATGGATCAGTTACAATAACAGTCTCCTTTTCTGTTGAACGGAATGCCTTTGCATTTGAAAGCTCTATAGCGTCATTTGCTACCCTCATAGAAAAATCAGATAGACCTGTTTCATGAACATTAATACCCTCAACCAATGCCTCCCATCCACGCTGGTCACCGACATTCTCGTAGAGTTCCTGCTGTCCCTCTTTGCCGGATGCTACTACATAGACATTTCCCTGAGAGTAGCAGAAATACTGGTCAATCAAGGCACCTTCTGTACTCACAAATAATTCACCTGTTGACTGGGTATAAGCAGTTACATCATTGAAGATTAAACCCTCTGACCCTTTAATCCGTTCAGAGGATTCTTTAACCATGACGAGTATATCCTGCGGCGATACACCATCCGGCTTTATTTTATAATTTGCCGGGACGGTATCTACATTAACTTCTGCCGGAGAAAGCTCTGTACTCCATAGGGATTCAGCAAATTCCGGAAGTGTTTGTGATAATCTTTCCTTATTTCTGCTATTTGCCGATGCACGGATATGTGCATGGTCAAGCCCCTCTTTTATGATGGGTTCTATTTTTGACAAGTCTTTAAGACTGAATACACGCCCATAATAACCCGGAGACTTCTTGGTATTCCCGGCAATTACCCTTATGCCGAAAGAACCCCCTTCGTCCCTGCCTGACCCCTTTGGCTTACCGTCTTCTGCAGATGCCCAGCGTGTATCATTTACCTCTAAACGGAGGTCTGCATAATAACAGTGTTGTAGTGTACGTGAGTATGAAATAAAAAAGTCTTTGATGCGGTTTTTTAATGGGGCGATTAGTTCCTGCAATGTAACTCCGGTTTGGAGGATGGGATTGCAGCCCCTTCGCTCCTGACCTTCGCAGTTGACCTGTCTTATGACTCTCAGGCGCGGAAGCCTTCCAGCCTCTAACGGGCTGGCTTTCCTTCGCCTGCTCGTCATGACAGGTGCCCAACTGCTCCGGTAAGTCGCTCAGTGGCTGCAACCCCATCCTCGATGGACCCAAGGATTACGAATAAAAATTACTTCCCTAAATATCTCTCTGCATCAATGGCCGCCATGCACCCCATTCCTGCCGCTGTTATGGCCTGGCGGTAGTGCGGGTCAGCCACATCACCTGCGGCAAATACACCTGGGACATTTGTTGATGTATGGCCTTTTAATCTGATATATCCCTGTTCATCAAGTTCAATGTGTTCCTTAAATACCTTCGTATTTGGGGTATGACCAATGGCAATGAAAACCCCTTCACAGGAGAGTTCAGTAACAGAACCATTTTTCACATTCTTTAATCTGACCCCTTTTACACGTCCTTCTTCAACTCCAAGAATTTCGCCTACTACTGAGTCCCATACAACGGAAATTTTATTATTACTAAACACCTTTTCCTGCATGGCCTTTGATGCCCTGAACTGGTCACGCCTGTGGATTATCGAAACCTTGCTTGCAAATCTTGTTAGAAAAGCCGCCTCTTCAAGTGCAGTATCACCGCCTCCTACTACAGCAATCTCTTTTCCTTTAAAGAAAAAACCGTCGCATGTGGCACAACCGGAAACACCGCTCCCCATCAGCTTCTTTTCTGATTCAATTCCGATCCACCTTGCAGAGGCGCCTGTTGCAATAATGATGGTCTGACCGTAAAATGACTTGTCTCCGGATTGCACAACAAACGGCTGTTTTGAAAAATCAGCAGACGTAATTTCCCCATATACAAATTCAGTCCCAAACCTTTCAGCCTGCTTACGCATATCCATTACAAGCTGAGGCCCGTCTATCCCTTCAGGGAATCCGGGATAGTTCTCCACCTCAGTTGTTATAGTAAGCTGCCCACCGGGCTGAGGGCCTTCTATTAATAATGGTTTCAGGTCAGCCCTAGCCGCATATATCGCCGCCGTAAGCCCCGCAGGACCTGAGCCTATAATAATTACATTTCGGATTTCATTCACTCGAAAATCTCCATAGCTCACCCTCCCCCTACCCCCTCCCGTTAATTCAAATTGGGGAGGGGGAATAATCTCAGCCTCCCCTTGAAGTGGAGGGAATTGTGATCAGCAATCTTGCTTCTAACCTCTTGCTTCTTACTTCTGCTTACTGCTTACTGTTCACTGGTAACTGTCTTTTAATGCTTCTCCATCCCCTTCTCTCCATGATGGTCGTCCTTATGTTCTCCCTTATGTTCCTCATGATGAACGGGTTTCTTGCCGTTATAACCATCTGCAAACTGTGTATTCACGTGAACAACAGCAGCGTTTAGATCTTTAAATGCATAAGACCCTGAAATAGCCGGAAGGGCATCTGCATCAGCCTGTTTGGTAATAACACTGCCGGCAGGAACATATCTACCTGCTGCAACCTTTACACCGATTACCTTTGCACCCGGTTCAAGTACTGTTCCATTACCGACAGTTGCCTTAAACACAAGGGCCTGCATCCCGACAAATACATCATTTCCTACCAGGGCAGGGCCGTGTACCTGAGACTGATGTGCCATTGACACCCTGTCGCCTACATATACAGAATACTTCTTACCACCGAAGTCAACCTGATTCTTAGTGACTTCCTTGCCGCCCTCCATTGTCTCAAGGCCATGCACCACAACTCCATCCTGTACATTTGTCTCATTCCCTATGTAAATCGGCTGACCCTCATCACCCCTTATTGATGCGGCCGGGGCTACATAGACCCGTTCTCCTAACTTTACATCACCTGTTATTGATGCAAGCTGATGAACAAAGGCTGATTTGGCAATCACCGGCTTGTTCACATCATCATTAAAAGATGTAAGCACATTCGGGCCTATGAAACCGGAAAGAATAACCCCGCCTAAAAGTAAATTTCCTGCAATACTACCTGCGAGTACAACTTTACTAAACCTTTTCATACACTCCTCCTTTTAAAGTATTACATGTTATAATAACACCGCCTCACCAGTATGGCCTTAGTTATAATAGAGAACGGATATGACTGTCAAGTAAGAAACAATAAATACCCTCTCCCTGAAGGAGAGGGACGACAACAATAACGGGGTACCGGACGATAACGAACGGTAATAAACATTGATTGCATAGAATTCTACAAGTTGACACCTGTTACGTAATATGTTACATATTGATAGTGATTCGTTCTTTTAAACATAAAGGACTTGAGAAATTTTACTTAACTGGCAGCAAAGCTGGAATCACGGTTGACCATGCCAAAAGACTACGCTTAATTCTTGGTCGTTTAGATGCATCTCATGAACCTCGAGATATGAATCTTCCTGGTTTGAGATTGCATAAATTAACAGGCAGCCTTGAAGGATACTGGGGAGTAGAAATAAGCGGTAATTGGCGCGTTATATTTCGTTTTCAGGAACATGCAGTATGGGATGTTGACTATCTTGATTATCATTAAAAAGGAGGTTTTATTATGATGTATAATCCACCACATCCGGGAGAAGTATTGAATGAATTATGTCTTCAGCCTCTCGGCCTATCAGTTACCCGTGCAGCTAAAGCTCTTGGCATTACACGGAAAACCCTCTCTCAATTGTTGAACGGTCATGCAGGAGTAAGTCCGATTATGGCTCTTAGACTTGCCATGGCCACTGATACCACACCGGAAAGCTGGCTCAATATGCAGACAGCACATGATCTATGGCAGGCTAAACAAAAATCAAAACAACTTAAAGTCCAGCGGCTTGAGGCTGCCTAAATCCATATAACAACTTGATGCTCCAAATTGGAATATCAAGTTGGGGCGGTACACGTAAATTGCCGTTTGTCTTTACGGAGTAATGGTGCTGCCATGGTTCCAGGCAAATATTAATTTTCTTGAGGTTTCTTCTGGTGGAGCTGATCGGGATCGAACCGACGACCTCTTGAATGCCATTCAAGCGCTCTCCCAACTGAGCTACAGCCCCTTATCAGGTTTTATTTCTACTGATTTTGTGATAGTATGTTTTTGCTTTGGGCAATGTATCATTTATATTTAGCTCTTGTCAAGGCATGAGAATATCAGATTGAATCGGGAGGTGTTATGGGACTGTTGACAGGTAAAAAGGGGATAGTCTTTGGTACGGCAAATGAACGGAGTATAGCGTGGGCCATTGCAGAATCTCTTCATAAGGAAGGGGCGGAGCTTGCGTTTAATTTTGTCGGTGAGGCGCTTGAAAAACGTGTAAGGCCGTTGGCAGAGAGTATCGGTTCTAAGATTATTGAGCAGTGTGATGTAACAAAAGATGAAGAGATAGAGTCATTTTTCAATAAGGTCGGAGATGGCTTCGGTTCTGTTGACATACTCATTCACTCCATTGCCTTTGCAAACAAGGATGAACTTAAGGGTGGATATGTTGATACAACAAGAGAAGGCTTTCGTCTTGCAATGGATGTCAGCGTGTATTCCCTTGCCGCTGTTTCAAGACATGCAGTTCCGTTAATGACAGGCCATGATGGTAGTATAATTACGCTTTCATACTACGGGGCTGAAAAGGTTGTACCGAACTACAATGTTATGGGTGTGGCAAAGGCCGCCCTTGAGGCGAGTGTAAGATACCTCTCTGCTGACTTAGGCCCAAAGGGTATAAGGGTGAATGCCATTTCTCCAGGCCCGATCAAGACGCTTGCTGCCTCCGGTATAGGAGGCTTCAGGGACATGCTGAATCATGCAGCTCAAAAGGCTCCGCTCAGGAGAAATATCAGTGCCGCAGAGGTCGGCAAGACAGCGCTGTTTTTATGCAGTGACCTTGCAAGCGGGATTACGGGAGAGGTGTTATATGTTGATGCCGGTTATAATATTATAGGTATGTAGTAGTTGGCGATGAAAAACACCCATAATTAAATAATGATCTGTACATCCTTTGTATCTGTCTCTCTTCTCTCTCCTACTGAATTCGCACAATAAACGCAGAGGTAGTCATAGAGCTTGCCGTCAGGCAGTATTAATAAGAGACGTTCTCTTACAGGCACAGCCGTTTTGCATCTCGGACAGTGTAAACGGGATGCCTTGAATTGTTCAAATTGTTTCATCCGAAAATCCCTTCCGGCGGGACATTCTTGTCCCGCTCATTTTTATCTCTTTTTACTTCTAATTTCTTACTTCTGCTCCCTGCTCACATCTTAGATTCCCAGCATTCGTTCCAGCGCTACCTTTGCCCATCTTTTTTCTTCATCAGAAACGATTACCTGATTGACGATGTTTCCCTCAATAAGATTTTCCAATACCCAGCACAAATGCTGTGGGTCTATCCGGTACATGGTAGAGCAGAGGCAGACAGTTGGTGATAAGAAGAATATGGTTTTATCAGGTTCTTCTTTTTTAAGACGGTTCACAAGATTTATCTCTGTGCCGATTGCCCAGACTGTTCCTGATGGTGCGGCCTTTATTGTCTTAATTATATATTCTGTAGAGCCGCAGAGGTCGGACATTGCCACAACATCCCTGCGACATTCAGGATGAACAATTATGTTTACACCAAGTTCACGATATTTTTCCCTGAAATATTCCACATGCTTGGGTAAGAAGAGCATGTGGACACTGCAGAACCCGTTCCACAGTATGACCTTTGCCCTTCTAATATCCTCCTCCGTATTGCCGCCAAACGGTTCATCTCTTCGCCAGACTATGATTTCATCTTCAGGGATACCAAGTTTAAAAGCACTGTTTCTTCCAAGGTGTTCATCAGGAAAAAAGAATACCTTCTCACGTTGTCCCAGCGCCCATTTCATTACCCTGTCTGCTATAGAGGATGTGCATATAGAGCCGTTCTTTTTTCCGCAGAACGCCTTTAAATCAGCAGATGAATTTATATAGGTAACAGGTGTAATGCTGTCTTCTCCTGAAACGTTTGCTATCTCCTTCCATGCCTTTTCTACCCTATATAAGTCAGCCATATCTGCCATTGAACAGCCTGCAGTCAGGTCAGGCAGAATAACCTTTTGATGAGGTTCTGTTATTATATCCGCAGTCTCTGCCATAAAGTGAACCCCGCAGAATACGATAAATTCACTCTCACTGCCGGCAGCCTCCTGAGATAGTTTAAGTGAGTCACCTGTAAAATCTGCAAACTTTATGACATCATCCTGCTGATAATGATGACCCAGTATTAAGAGTTTGCTTTTGAGGGCATCTTTTGCCGCAAATATCCTCTTACCAATCTCTCCTGCGGTCAGCTCTAAGTAATCTTCTATTGGGAAAATCTTCAAAGTATTCATTGGTTTTTCATTATAATATATTATCTTTAATTAAATCAAACCTCTTACTTGACAATTTTAGAATATGATTACATTGCCGATATTGTTATACCCCATGGAAGGGTTATTGCCGATAATATCTTATGAAGCAAAAAATAAAAGCATATATCTTCCTTATAGCCGTCATTTCCGTAATAACCTATCTCTTTTCTGAATATTACATTAGAAAGATTGACGAAGACGTTGATTTTCATAATCAGAGGATTACTATTCTCTTTAGCACCCATGAAGTGCTTTATCATATAATCTCCATTCGGGAAGGTCTATATAGTCTTTATTACGGTACGTTTAAGACAGATGAGCCAATAAGGCGGAATATCAAAGAGCTCGATGAGGGTATTGAAAATCTGTCTAAGAGTGTTGGCTACATATATTATAGCGGAAGGGACGATGAATTATTCAGGACGTATTCACACCATGTAGAGGTAATAGAAGCCCTATACCCAGGTTTTATAAAAAAGATTAATGCTGCATTAACAGCAGCTCCTGGTATCGAGAAAGAGAACGCCCTTAAAGAAGCTATTGAGAAGAGTGCGGGGATGGAGGCTATACTGGAAGAGATTGAGAAGTTTATGGATAATGAGTACAAGATGGTGAACAAGTCTCTCCCGGCGATAACCGCTGATATGAGGACAATAAGAAATGTCAGCGGTTCATTATTATTTGTTGCTGTGGCTTTTTCTGCATATTTCATGTTCCGTTCATGCAGTATTTTCAGAAAACTTCAACCTGTATTTGCCGCCATTAAGAAAGGGGATTATTCATTTAAGCTGGATGTTGACCCCGGAGATGCATGCGGAAATGAGATTGCAGAGGGGATTAATATACTGGTGAATAAAATAAAAACCGGGGAGGATTCCTCATCATCACTGGCTATCATTGACCCGCTCACAGGCGCCTTTAACAGAAGGTATTTTGATATGAGGATCAATGAGGAGATGAACAGGAGTATACGTTACAGTACCATCTTTTCTCTATCCATTATTGACTTAGACCACTTCAAAGAAATAAACGATACCTATGGCCACCAGGTTGGCGACATAGTACTGAAAGAGCTTATTGTTCTTATAAAGGAGAACATCAGAGATACGGATATTGTTGCAAGGTACGGTGGGGAGGAGTTTGTAATCATTTACCCATGTACCCCAAGGTCCGGAGTATTGACCCAGATTGAGAGACTCCGCACGGTTGTGGAAGGTCATAAGTTTATAGACATGGACAGGCCGGTAACAATAAGCGCCGGAGCGGCAGATTCCGCTGGGAAAAATGATGCGGCTATGATTGTTCAGGAGGCAGACAGCAGTCTGTATCTCGCAAAGAGGAATGGGCGTAATCAGTGTGTCATTGTTGGTGTCACTACATAGTGGACGCTGAAAAACGCCCATCTGCGGCGTCAGGTCTGTGGATTCGAGTCTCAACGTACAGGAAGTACGCCTCAACTCAAATCCTTGCCCTTCCTTGCACCTGGGCATTTTTGAGCGTCCACTTAGAGTTGCTATGTTTCGGTAAGCATTTCAGAATTACCTACTCAACCAATCTCGCCCTTGTTTATTCTTCATCAAATATGTTAAAGTTAGGCCATGTCTGATCCTGTGTTTAAATCTGGGTTTGTGGCTATAACCGGGCGGCCTAATGTCGGTAAGTCTACACTTCTGAATACTATCCTTGGTGATAAGATTTCTATTGTGTCTGATAAACCTCAGACTACAAGAAACAGGATACTTGGTGTAAAACATCTCTCGGGTGCACAGATTATTTTTCTTGATACCCCAGGAATTCATAAGCCCAAGCATAAACTTAATGAGTATATGGTAAAGACCGCCCTGAATACCCTTGATGAGGTTGACCTTATACTATTTATGACTGAGGCAGGTGTGGCACCGGCTTCCGAAGATAGTTATATTATCGAGTTGTTAAAAGACGTTAAGAAACCGGTATTTCTCCTGATTAATAAGATAGACAGGGTTAAGAAGATTGCAGTTCTTCCTCAGATAGATGAATACAGAAAGGTTTATAAGTTTGATGAGATATTTCCTCTATCTGCCCTTAAAGGAGAGAACATTGACAGTCTGCTTGACTCATTAGTGAAATACCTTCCTGAAGGCCCTCAATACTTTCCTGATGATGTTGTAACTGACCAGCCCATGCGGTTTATTGCATCAGAGATAGTCAGGGAAAAAATATTCCGTAATACATATCAGGAGATACCATACTCTGTTGCAGTCGGGATAGAGGAATTTAAGGAGGATGAGACAAAGAATCTGGCCTCCATAAGGGGGATAATATTCGTAGATAAGGATTCTCAGAAGGGGATAATAATCGGTAAGGGCGGGGCCATGCTTAAACAGGTCGGCCGGCTTGCGAGGCTGGAGCTTGAGGCTATCATGGGGATAAAGGTCTTCTTAGAGCTTTGGGTAAAGGTAAAACCGAACTGGCAGAGTGATGACAGGATATTAAAGATGCTGGGATATAAGGTGTAATTATATGCCGCTGGTAAAGACATCCGGTATAGTCCTTAACAGCCGCCCGATGGGTGAATTGGACAGGATAGTTGAGATATTTTCAGAGGACATCGGCAGGATACAAGGGATTGCAAAGGGTGCGAGGAGTTTTAAGAACAGATTCGGGGGGTCATTAGAACCTTTTACCTATTGCAGGCTGAACCTGTTTAAGAAGAATAACAATACATTACATCGTATAGAATCTGCCGACATAATCGAATCATTCCACACACTGCGGGAGGATTTATCGCTCCTTCTCCATGCGTCCTGCATGGTGGACACATTGAGAAAGCTTGTACCTCTTGAAGACCCGAACAAGTTTATCTTATCCCTTCTGCATAAATCATTAGAGAGGCTTGCCGCAGGTGACCCTGCTGATAAGATGTTATCCTATTACCAGATCCGGCTGCTGCATATATCAGGTGTCGGGCCGCGACTGGATAGCTGCCTCAAGTGCAGCAGGGAGATAAAGTACACAAGGGTCACAATCTCTGTATCAGAAGGCGGATCAATTTGCCCTTCATGTACCGGCAGGTTAACCGGCAAATATACGATTGTAACAGGCGCCACAATGGCTGTTATTAGGAAATGGCAGGCCACACCCATGTACCACGTGAGCCGGTTTATCATTGCAGATGATATTAAGCGGGAGATGAAGGAATTACTTGAGACATATATCACTTATGTTACGGGTAAGAAGCTTATGAATGTAGATGCCTATCTGTCTTAAAATGAGTTTTTGCGGGTATTAATTAATTCTGCACAACACTCAGGTTCTGTATAATGCTTTCCACGTCTTCTAATCTGAAAGGTTTTCTTATAAGTGCTATGCTTGTTCTGATCTCCTCAGGAAGGGTATCAAAGCTGGTATCACCGCTCATGGCAATTAATTTTACACGAGGCTGAATCACCTGCATCTTTTTAATAAGGTCTGCACCCCTGAATTTCTTTAACTTTAAATCCGTTATAACTATATCAAACTTTGTGACAGATATGGCTGTTAACGCATCTATGCCATTGGAAACACTCTCAACCTTATATTTTTTCATAGAAAGGAAGCTCTGTAACAGAGACCTTATTACAGAATCATCATCAATTATCAGGATATTTATCATAAGCAATAAATAGTTGATTTGAACAACAGCAAGTTCAGATGAATATATAACTCCTAATTGCAAATGTCAATATAATATTTGAGTTGATATTTTATCACCTAAAAATATTGACGTTACCCATTTTTAATACTATCATAACCCGACTATGAAGACTTCACCTTTACATGAAATACTTATGTCCCTCGGTGCAACATTCAGTGAGGCTTACGGATGGGAAATGCCTGCCAATTATGGCAATGCGGTTGAAGAACACATTAACGTCAGAAACGGTGCAGGCATTATAGATTTATCTCACAGGGGTAAACTTCGCATCTCCGGCAAAGACAGGGTAATGTTTTTACAGAAGATACTCTCTCAGGATATTAACAAAATTAAACCATCCACAGGTGCATACTCAACACTTCTTGATGTAAAAGGAAAGATGCTTGCGTATATGTGCATCCTGGCTGATGAGCCTCCCGTGAATATTCCCTCCCCTTCAAGGGGAGGGGCAGAGCTTGCCCCCGAAGAAGTAATCGGGGGGTGGGGATGGGCTTTACCGGATGAAGGTTCATTCTTGTTGGATTTAGACCCCGGCCTTGAAGAAAAGGTCTCACAGATACTAAACCGTTTCCTCTTCAGAGAAAATGTTAAGATAGTTGACGTAACAGAACAGTATGGACTTCTTTCCATTCAAGGGCCTTTATCAAAGCAAGTCCTCAACAAAATTACTCAGACAGAAGTCGCAGAAATTCCGGTTATCCCAGCTATTGAAGATATGCAGGAGTGTTCACATATCAATGTCATTATCAATGGCGTGAATTGTAAGGCAGTGAAAACATCTTTCACCGGCGAAGACGGATATAATCTGTATTGCCCATCCGGCAATATGACACAATTATGGAATTATATTCTATCAGCAGGAGTGGATTTCCAGTTAAAACCCTTTGGGCTTAATGCCCTTGAAACCCTTCGCATAGAGGCAGGCATCCCTCTCTACTCTATTGACATGGATGAACATACAATCCCTGTTGAGGCAAATCTCGATAAGGCTATAAGCTATGATAAAGGCTGTTACATCGGGCAGGAGACAATAGCGAGGATTAAATTCAGGGGGCATGTTAATAAAACACTTATTGGTTTTATTTTAGATGATGATGTCATACCACAAAAAGGAGACAAGGTAATAGGAATCATTGAAAATACAGAACACGAGATTGGTATTATAACCTCCGCTTGTTTATCTCCAACCCTCAATCGTCCAATTGCAATGGGCTATATAAGAATATCGCATAATAATCCGGATGAGGTCATTCATATTGAAACTAATTCAAAAAAACTATCCGCAAAAATAACCGATCTGCCTTTTCACAGGAAAACTTAGGGATTCAGAATGCGCAGACTCTATCACCTTGTATCAGGACTTCTGCTTACATACCTAATATCACAATTAGATAGAAAGGGAGGATTAATCCTTGTATCAGTCCTCCTTGCACTGGCAATCATTCTCGAAACTGCAAGATTAATTTTACCGGCATTCAATCGCCTTTTTATCCGTTGTTTCAGCATGTTGTTACGGCAGGAGGAAAAAAGAAAACCAACAAGCTCTGCATGGTATATAGCAGGCGTATTGATTTCACTACTTTTATTTAAAAGGGAATTCGCATTGTTCTCTATGGTTATCCTGGCTGTGGGCGACCCATCTGCATCTACAGTCGGAAAAACATGGGGCCGTCACCGCATAAAGAAAAAAAGCATAGAAGGCAGTATCGCATTTCTTGTTTCAGCAATTATTGCAGGATTTATTTTTCAAAAGGCCGCTGGAGAATTACCTTATGTCATAATATTCGCAGGGGCATTCGCCGGGACAATTACAGAACTCGCCTCAACAAAACTTGATGATAATTTCACAATACCACTCATTGCATCAGTCTGTATGCAGGCAGTGTATTATTTTCTGAATTCATACTTGCATTTTTGAATGATTCTGTTTATGATAACAACCTGTTGTTAACAGGCGCCTGTAGCTCAATGGATAGAGCAACGGCCTCCGGAGCCGTTTGTTGGAGGTTCGATTCCTCTCAGGCGCATAAAGAATTTTCATTGAGAAAATTCACTGATAACTGATAACCATTAGGAGTTACAACTTAATAGTTAATAGTTATCAGTTTGTCGTATAAAAATAGCATCGCTATTTTTATCTTGGGCCGTTAGCTCAGTTGGTAGAGCAGCTGACTCTTAATCAGCGGGTCGGAGGTTCAATCCCTCCACGGCTCACCAAATAATATCAGGCATTTCAAGGGGTTATGAATATAGTGACAAATTATGTTACTCCTCAAAACCCCTCAAAATGCCTCAATTTTACGGCAAATTCCGTACAATTTCCGTAAAATGATTTTTGGTAATATCTTACGCATTATAGTAAGGCAATTTATAAGTCGTGCCGCCTATGCCAATCTTTAAAAACCCAGCAGGATTAGAAGGTAAAGTCTGAGAACCTGCTGTAGCAGTTGTTGTCGTTGAATTAACATTAACTTTAAACGGAGCTAACCCATCTCCCGTCGTGGATTCAAACTGACCAGTGCCATGTATAATTATTTTCTGCACGCCAGAAGAATTAAATAAAGATATCCAACCGTTTGCTCCGTTATTTTCTGTCCCCAGCCTTCCCATTTCCGCTTCAGAAGAATTTTGCCATCTTAAATGATCCCCAGACGTTTTAATTGTTAATGGTAATGTTGGGGCAGAAGTACCTATCCCTACATTACCTGAACTTGTTACAGTTATGCCGGCGGCATCGTATCCTAACCTAATATTCCTCCCACTTATAGCCGCTATAAAGAACTCTGACCCATTATCGCCTATCGTACCTCTTAGCACATTGTTGGAATCGTAAAAACTTATTCGAGGTTCTACATTTGTGCCAACACCAAGTATCTTTACTTGCCCAATATTTGATATATTTGCCCCTTTGAAAAGTGTGTAATCGCTTCCAGTAGGTGCAAATGTCCAACCACCCGTAATGGTTTCATTATTCGCCTTCCTCGCAAAGATTCCTCCCCCTCCTGTCCCTAAGTCTGAGTCTATCATCCTGAGTGCTTTGGTTATCCAGTCGGCGGCGTCTGCGTCTCCCTGTGCTATCTCAGGGTAGCCACGGTAAGGTGTGAAGTCTTTGGTAATCTGATACCCTAAACTTGCCCCGGATGTGCCTGCATAGTTCGTTGTCAGAGTTATGCTTGTCAGTGATGCGCCGCTTTCAGGTGTCCTGCTTGCT